>CAZTQC010000032.1:0-5584 GCA_964615685.1 uncultured Candidatus Saccharibacteria bacterium | reverse complement strand
AGGAATTTCGCTACCTTAGGACCGTTATAGTTACGGCCGACATTCACCAGGGCTTGTATCAGTCAGCACCAAACATTTTGAGCTCAAATAAATTTTGAACACAAAATGTTTGGCACCGCCAATATTTAACCTTCTGGCATTGGTCAGGTGTCACCCCCTATACATACTCTTATCGAGTTCGCAGGGAGCTGTGTTTTTGATAAACAGTCGCCAGGAATACTTTAGCTGCGGCCCCCAAATATTATAAATAATATCAGGGGCAGACCTTATTGCTAACTTACGGTCGCTTTTTTGCCGAGTTCCTTGGGGACCTCTCACTCGTTCGCCTTGGTCTTCTCGACCTGACTACCTGTGTCGGTTTGCGGTACGGATCATATAAAATTAAGCTTAGAAGTTTTTCTTGGAAGCCTTTTTTGCAAAGTCTCTTTTGACGAATCTCCAGATTCCCCCTCCAAATCGGTGTATGTGCTTCCCGGATTTACCTAAGAAACCACCTCTTGGCAAGGACCCAAATCCAATAATGGGCTTCGCATAATAACCTTCGTCACTCCATCGCATTTTATATAAGTCATGGAATATTAACCATGTGTCCATCGGATACGGCTTTAGCCATCTCCTTAGGCCCGACTAACCCTTCGCTGATCTTCATTGCAAAGGAAACCTTAGTCTTTCGGCGTGCGAGATTCTCACTCGCATTGTGGTTACTTGTGCCAACATTCTTACTTCCTGACGCTCCACCATGGGTTACCCCTTTGGCTTCGGCGCAGACAGGAACACTCTCCTACCACTTATGAATTTCATTGAAGACCCGAATTTTTATTTTTATTTAAAATTCAGATCAAATTAAAAAGAGCTTGGACACACAGCTTAGCTAGATAGATTATAGATAAATCGTCTAGACTAACTGTGTGTCGTAGGTTTTTTTTGAGGTCTGTCCTCAATGAAATCCACAAGTCCTCAGCTTCGGTATTACACTTTAGCCCCGATTATCTGCGGCGCAAAATCTCTGAATGAGTGAGCTGTTACGCTATCTTTAAAGGATGGCTGCTTCTAAGCCAACCTCCTCACTGTCAGAGAAATTTCACAACCTTAAGTGCACTTAGTGTAAATTTTGGGACCTTAGCTTGAGATCTGGGCTGTTTCCCTTTTGACCAATGGACCTTAGCGCCCACAGTCTAACTGCTATGCTTTTAATCTTGAGTATTCGGAGTTTGATAGGTCAAGCGAGATTTCTCCCTGTCTAAACCTTCCAGTGCTCTACCCCTCAAGGGAACACATAACGCTAACCCTAAAGCTATTTCGGAGAGAACCAGCTATTACCAAGTTCGATTAGTTTTTCACTGCGTACCACAAGTCATCCGAACGAGTTGAACGACGTATCGGTTCGGGCCTCCAGAAGTCTTTCGACTTCCTTCACCCTGCTCATGGTAAGCTCACTTGGCTTCGGGTCCAATCCCATATCTCTAATTTTTTCGCCCTATTCAGACTCGCTTTCGCTACGCCTCCGGGGTTTGCCCCTTAGACAAAGATATAAGATTGACTCGTTGGCTCATTCTTCAATAGGCACGCCGTCGAGGTTCGAAAACCTCTTCGACTCCTTGTAAACATATGGTTTCAGGTCTATTTCACTTCCCTCACCGGGATACTTTTCACCTTTCCCTCACGGTACTAGTTCACTATCGGTCTTCAAGTATATTTAGCCTTTCCGGTTAGTTCCGGTAGATTCACTCAGGCTATTCATGTCCTGAATTACTCAAGAATAACAACAAAAAAGATATTATGTTTTCATTTACAGGACTATTACCTTCTAGGGTTCTATTTTCCAATAGATTCAATTAACAAAATATTTTGTAACTTTTCTAGTATAAATACTACGCTGTTATCTTACAACCCCGAATAAAGTAAAACTTCATTCGGTTTGGGCTCTTTCCTTTTCGCTCGCCACTACTAAGGAAATATCTCCTACTAATGTAGGCTTGTTTTCTTTTCCTCCAGGTACTGAGATGTTTCACTTCCCTGGGTACGCAAATCTGAGTCAAGCTCAGAAATAACTGACAAAGTCAGCTGGGTTCCCCCATTCGGACACCTCCGGATCAAAGGTTGCTTGGCACCTCCCCGAAGATTATCGCAGCCATGCTACGTCCTTCATCGCTACTTGAAGCCAAGGCATCCGCCATATGCTCTTAGATTTCCTATTAGGAAATCTGAAAACCACAATACTAATTTGACCATTTTTAAAAAAATGATCGAAAAATACAGTTTTTACCTTTGGCTCTGTTCATATGCGTACTGTGCATATGAACAAAGAATATTTAATTTTCAAAATGCTTTTTAATTCCGAATTTCAGAAAAATTTTATTATTTCTGTTCTCATTCCGTACCCCTTTCGAGACTTTTTTAAAAAATCCCGGAAGCGATAAAGAAAATAACCACTTTAACTTAACAGTTGAAGTGGCTGATTTTTACGAGTGCGAGAGATCTTCTAAAAAATTCGCATCCTTAAATTAGTGTTCAACTGTTTTTTAAATCTATTTGTCAATGCAAGGTATTATACGCATCTCAAAATTATTGTCAACTGCTTTTAAAGAGAAAATTTTAGAAAAAATTTAGAGAAAAGAAAAATCCCCTCAAATTGAATTTTGGGGGGATTTTTCGAACTTTTTAGGAAAGATTTTCCTATTCTGTTTCAGAAATTTCAGAGCGAACTTTTTCAATATATCGAGCAGCAGCCTCTTTTCCTCCTAAACCAAAGGATAGACCAAAGGCCAAAGAAATAGCGACGATAACTCCTGTGAAAAAAGTTTGAATAAAAGTTGCTCCAATTCCTAATTGGAACAAAGCGGCCAAAACAGCAAAAATCCAAATTGACCATTTTGTGACAGAACCTAGGAAACTAGCAGAGCTCATTCGAGCGGCTCTAGCGCTAGCAACCACAGTTTTTTGCAAAACATCGGCAATCACAACTGCTACTAACAAAATTAGAACAGCCGCAATTACTTGAGGGATGTATCCAATAACTACTCCTTGTAGAAAGTTATTAACTTGAGACAAGCCGAGGATATCGAAAGCAGCCATCAAAAAGACAACGATAACAAACCATTTAACCAGTTCTCCAAGAAATTTTCCGGAATCTAGTTTAACTCCAATTCTTTTCATTAAGTCATTAAGGCCTGCTGATTCCAACATTTTGTCTAATTTAATAGAACGAATCACTTGTGAGATAACTTTTGATAAGGCTGCCCCTATCAGCCAACCAAATAAAAAGATAACCAAAGCAATGATTAATTGAGGGATGAACACCATAACCCCTTCCGTAACATTTTGGAAAGATTCAGTTAAGGCTTCTGACCAAATATTTAAATTCATAATTTCAATTTTAATAATAGTAGATTTTTAACAAATCTATTTAATAATTCTAATAATAAAGTACTTTATTACGACATTAGAAGTCGTAACTAAATTATAGCATGTAAAAAAAATTATAAACCGATTTTATCTAAAATAACCTCGTGGGGATAATCAAACACATCTCGAATTAATCGGTCACAAACACTTTGACGATAAGCAAAATCGATCGATTTCAAAAAAGTGAAATTTAATTCTTTTCCAATTTCAGATTCCATAGTATTGATAACATTTTTTAAATTTCTCTCTTTGACATCGTCTCCAACAATTAAGAGATCTAATCGACTATCTTCATTTTGAATGAAAACTCCCGCCATTACAATCAATTTTATTTTGCCAGTTTTACCAATTCTCTTAACAATATCAGCGCTTCGAAGAGGCTCATTGTTAATTAGTAAATTTCTTAAGGGAGTGAGAAAACTAAATTCTTTATTTAAAACATAGCCCTGAATTTTGTTTCTAACATTTTTTTTAGTTTTAGAATTATTTTCGGTTTTAATAAAAATCTTTTTTTTAATCAAACCAATCTCTAATAACAATTTTATTTCTTTCGTCGCTACGCTAGAGGGAACCTTGGATTTATTAATAATAAGATCTTTATCAAAAACTTCTTCTGAACCAAATAAAAAAAGCTTCATGATTTTAACCCGACCAGCATTACCGAATAGTTTTTCAAGAATATAGTATGACATAAAATATTAAACCGCTAAAAAAATTAAAAGAAAGACAATCACTAAAATGCCTAGAAAAGACAGGACGAATTTACTTGATGTTTTATTTAACACTTTTAGATTATACAAAATTTTTTTCTAAGAATCTATTTGAATTTTAGAAAATATGTTGTCGAATTTGGCTAATTCATTTGAGGAAAAGACTTTTTCTAAACTCATTTTTAGATTAAGAAGCTTTGGTGACACCTTAAATTCCACCGAAAATAATTTCTTTTTGTTTGGGTATAAAACACTTAAACCAGACGGAAAGATATCCACAATTTGTTCTTCTTCATTTATTTCCTCAAAAAGCCTAAAACCTGTTATTTCTGAAGCTATTTTAAGACTTTGAAATGAATTTATAATCGTATCTTGAGGAAAACCAAAAGATTGTTTTTCCTTGTCTTTTCGCAAAACTAAGAAAAAATCTCCCAAATTAACCTCAAAATCACTTTGATTTATCAACATTACATCAACAAGTTTTCCACGAGTTGTTATATTGGCTTCGATCTTTGGCTCTTTTATTGTCACTTGAGTTCGAGAAACTGCTAAATTTTCATTATTTTTGGCATTTAAGACAACATTATAAATTCCCGGAGAATAAAAGGAGTGTTTTACCTTCTCCCCTTTTTCAGAATCTCCATCACCAAAAGACCATAAATATTTGATGCTTCGTGAATTTTCTTGATTATTTGTAGCCTTGAAATAAATAGGTGAATTTATTACTCCCAAACGACTTCGACCAACTCCTATTTTTAAAGGAGTTTTTTCTTGATAATTTGATAATTCTATTTGAGAACTATGACTGGAGTTATTATTATCATTATTATTTTCTCGAGTATCTGAAGGATCTTTTGAATTATCTTTGGAAGATTCATCTGCGGCAATTTTTTCATTTTCTTTAAAAGGAGTTGGTTTCGCCGGAATCCAAAGATTTTCGGCTAATTGAAGAGTATTTCCAGTACTATTGGCGCCTAGGTCTGAAGAGTAAAGAAGAGAGTTAACCACTTGAGCGCTTGAATTTATTAACTGAATTTCTTCCCCTTCATTTTTCAAAGAAAAAGCCGAATCTAGTATCAAACCGGAAATTTCGAAATCAAGAATAAATTTTTCAGGATTGTCAGCGATAATTGCGTATTTTTGAGACTCTAAAATGGTCGATTCACCATCATTTTGAGATGAAATTTTATGATTAACATTATTTTCAAGTAATTTATAGGTTGATAAATCCACACTTTCCGGACCGGAATTATAAATTTCAAGCCATTCTCTGCCGGAATCAGTGCCTTCGGGGTTGTACATAATTTCGGTGAAAACTATTTCAGCCTGTGTTAAATAAGAAAAATTAGGCCAATAAATAAAAGTTACCACAATTACAATTAATAGACACCGACTAGATAAATTTTGTTTTAATTTTATGGCTTTTGAAATCATAATTAAATATTGTATAAAATCAATAATAAAAGATC
>CAZTQC010000031.1:0-5828 GCA_964615685.1 uncultured Candidatus Saccharibacteria bacterium | reverse complement strand
GATTTTAATAAAAAAATAAACACTTTGAAATGAATTTAATTCCAAAGTGTTTATTTTTTATTAAATGTTAAGCAAAAATTATTTTAATTCCACTTTTGCTCCTGCTTCTTCTAATTTTGCTTTAATTTCTTCAGCCTCTTCTTTTTTCACTCCCTTTTTAACATCGGCTGGTGCTCCATCTACCATGTCTTTTGCCTCTTTTAGACCAAGACCGGCCACTTCTTTCACAACTTTGATGACGGCAATTTTTTGGGCGCCAACGTCTGCTAGATGAACGGTAAATTCACTTTGTTCTTCAGCTCCAGCATCTCCAGCTCCGCTAGCGGCAGGCGCAGCTGCAGCCACAGCAGAAACTCCAAATTTTTTTTCTAAAATTTTAACCAGTTCATTCAATTCTAGAACGCTCATTTTTTCAATTGATTCAATTAGAGTTTTGAATTTTTCGGGTATTTCAACCTCTTTTTCACTTTCAACTTCTACTTCTGCTTTTACAGATTCTGGAACAGGATTTGAAACAACTTCTTCCTTTGCCTCTGGAGTAGCAGTATTTTCTTCTGCTCCAGCTTCATTTTTAACTTCTTCTGACATAATTTTATTTTAAATTGATAAATTTAAGCTTCTTTTTGATCAGCAATTGCTTGTAAACTCACAACTAAACCTGAAATCGGTGAATTTATGACATTGACAAACATGCCTCTTAAGGTGTCCTGAGAAGGAATTAAAGCAATTTCTTCCATCTCTCCTTTAGTCATAAAACGGTTTTCAAAAACTCCACCAAGAATATTGATACTTCCCAAAAATTGTTTTTGGAAATTATAAATTTCTCGAGCAGGAGCGATTAAATCATCACCATAAACTAAAGCTAATTCTCCATCTAAACTCGGTAATTCACCCTTGATCTTTGATTCATTCAAAGCTCTTTTCACCAAAGTTTTTTTAGCAACAAAATATGAAACCTGAGATTCTCCTAATTTTTTTCTCATTTCAACAGTTTGATTTCCACCTAAACTCTTAAAATTTACAAAAACTATCGAATTTTTGTCTGCAATTGTGCTAACTTTTTTTAATATTTCTTTTTTTTGTTCTTTTGTAATAGCCATATTTTGTTTTTTGGCTTCTTAAAAATAAAAATCGACCAGCAAGGCAATTTGATTGGTCGTTCACACATTCTAAAATAAATTAAGTGTGACCTCGAGAGGTCTTAGCCTTTTTGAATTAATACTTTCAAAAAGTGCCCCTTTTCTTCAGCCTTACTTTCACCAATATAAACGGTTTGGTAAGAAAAGTCAAACTTACAAAAAAGCCGATTGGCTTATTTCAGCTAATCGGCTTTTTTCTTTTTTTAAAAAAACTAGATTAATATTCAGTCAAATCTGAGATGTTACATCTATAACTATTTGACGTTTTAGTTTCTTGATTTAAGTCAATACAACTTAAATAATACTCATCACCACCGTCAACTTGACCGGTTTGTTCTCCTGAATAAATTGCAACATTTGGTTGATTATGATTTCCGCTGGCAGAAATAATGTCACAAGAAGTAACATTAGAAACGGTCCAGAAAGCGGGACAATTCCCGTCCTCATTTGACAATATTGGTTTAACCTCAAACTCAATTTCTCCAGAAAGTGACGGATCAATAATCGGATCGTCATCATCCGGGTCATCGTTTGGACCACCATTTGGACCACCATTTGGATCACGTCCAGGAGGAGGATTATCACCGCCATCATCATCAAGATCACATTGATAATTTTCAAAAATGTAGCCATCCGGTACTTTTCTTTGAACTCCATCAAGATTGTCACACATATCAACATGAGCAGTACCACATGAAATAATTTTTTCTTGGTCACCAGAAATAATTTTGACACTAGCAGTCTTAATTCCACCGGAATTATATCTTGTTCGATAAACTCGATCTCTTGAATCTTCGTCTCCATTTGGAGAATCACTTAAAATCCATTCATAAGTGTATTTTCCGTTTCCTCCGGTTATGGATTCTTTAACCTGCCATTTTACAATTTCATTATTGTATTTTCTTTCCCCGTTATAACGTTGAACTTCAATTACTGAAGATGAAGGTGGAACACCATAATTTGAAACCTCGCAAATGGCTGAGATTTCTGATGTGGTAGGAGGAGGTACACATTGATCTCCGTCTTCCAAAATTAAACCGTTTGGAACAGATTCTTGAATTCCATCAATATTTGCACAAACATCAATTACTGAAGTTGGTGGTGTACAAGAAATAGTATAAGGACCGGCAGTAATATTAGCCGCATAACACCAAGCGCCCTTTTTAACACCGGCACCTATTCTGTAAGAGAAAATTGGCAAAGCTGATGTCACAGTTGGATTATATTTGACAGGACCCCAAACTAAATATGGTTTTTTATAATGACCCGGATCTCCAAAAGAAACTGAAGCCAGAACTTTGTTACTACCAGCTGGATAAATAGCGGCAGTACCAGTCACACCATTAAAACAAGATTTACAGGCTGCTCTAACAGAAAAAGAAATGCCTGTTGATTGAGGACACATCCCTAAATTACCTTTAGGTAATTTAGCATTAATAAAACTTAGAGTAGTTGTTCGTTTTTGTTTCTGAGTTAAAGCAGCATTAGTTTTATTCAAATTAAAAGAAAGAATGAATAAAGTCAAAAGAACTACCACTATTAAACCAATTAAAGCGAAGAATTTCTTATCACCTTTTTCTTTGATTATCGCCCAAAGAACTATTCCAATCAAAATAATAATCAAAATTAATAAAATGTTTTGAAAAATATCCGAATTGCTCGACAGATCTCTTTTAAAAATAGAATTTTGGGGAATTTCCATTTCAAAATAGTCTAATTCTTCACCAAAATTAGGGCTGGTTAAAGAAACTTGAACGGAAATAGGATTGAATTTTTCTTTAGTTTTTTGATTAGAGAAATCCAAAGAAACCTCTTCCCCAAAAACAAATCCTTGTGAAAAAGTATACTTTTGAGCATCTTTATCTAAGAAAGTCACAGCTATTTCTCCATATTGATTTTCCACAAAACCAAAACTACCCACTTCAATCCGTAAATCTAGATTATCTCCTTTGTCATAACTATTAGTTCCAGTTTGGACGTCAAGAATTCTAGAAGAAAAACCATTTACTAACCAACGAGACATAATCGGGCTGGCCACTTCTTGACCATTTTTATTTTTCAGAAGAGTCAACACTGAATAAGGATCAGGAGAAATTCCTTCCCAAGGAGTTAAATCAATTTTGATAATTTCTTCAGTATCATCAATAATAGGTGTTAATTTTTGAGTTTCATAATGATGAATAGGTTTATTTTGATTTCGACCACTGATGTTAAAAACTTCTGATTCAGCATAAAGATCATTAGTTTTCAGATATTCTTGCAATTTAGGATTTTCGTCTAATCTAATGATAACAGAAGGAGTTTCTGTCGGTTCCACCAGCCAACCTTCCGTAGAAAAACTATCACCTGACGAAGTTCGAAAATAACTGTCGACAGAACCTAAAAATCCCCCAGAACCAGTCAATTCTATTGGCTCTTCGGTGTAATCCAGAGCGACATAATTTTGAGTTTGATCTCCAACAACCATTCGGAAAAAATAATTACCACTAGTCAAAGTTTCCGGTAATGTTATGGTCAAAGCTTTATCTAGTTTTTCGTAAGGACCTAAATTTCCAATATCACCAATTTGATTCATCTGATATTCCAAAGAATCAAAGATAAAACCTTCTTCTTGGAGAGCATCACCTAAATAAAGTTCAAAACTATAGCCAATTTCTCCGATAAAAATATCAGTTTCATTTTCAACCGAAACCGAAACATCTAATTGTCTTGATGTTGTATCAAAAGAGACTTCTTGAATAGCAACTTGTAAAGTCTCTTCTATATCTATCTCTTGAGAAAACATTGACGCCACATTCAAAGAAAAGATCGTCAATACTAAAGCTGCTACTAAAAAAACCTTAATCACTCCTCGAAAATTTCTTATAATTGCCATGAAATCTATTATTTAATAAATGTTAATAATTCCATTGAAATTATATCACTTAAAATTTCAAAACAAGCTAGTTTATAAAATAAAAACTCTCAACCTTATTTGGTTTGAGAGTTTTTAGATTTTTAAAACATTTAATTAGTATTCGATCACATTCGAAGTATTACATCTATATTTATCAGATGTTTGAGTGTTTTCATTCAAGTCGATACATTTTAGATAATATTCATCCCCACTCCGAACTAGTCCATTTCCTTCTCCCGAGACAATATTTACACCTAAATTATTATTTCCACTGGTAGAAATAATATCGCAAGAAGCAACATTAGAAACGGTCCAAGTAGCGGGACAATATCCGTCTTTATTAGATAAAGTTGGTTTAATTTCAAATTCAATTTCCCCTTCACCACCGATCACATCAACAATTTTAAAGTCACATGTATCTGAAACTTTATATCCATCGTTAAAAGTCGCGGTAGCTGTAACTGTTTTTTCACCAGTTTCGAAATATTTCCATTTTACTGGGTTATAAAAAACTGGAGAAGGACTCCAATCAACTTCCTGGAGAGTCGCATAATTATGTCCGTTCTCATTAGGATCAACCTCCATTCTTAAAGGAAAAGATGTATTAACTAAATATTCTTCTGATTCAGAAATACAAGAAATAGTTGTTGGTGGTGGCGGTGGTGGTGCTACACAATTAGTTCCTTCTCGAATAAGGTCATCTGGTACCACTACTTGAACTCCATCGATATTATCACACATGTCCACATGAGCGGTTCCACAATTTAAAGTAGTACTTAAACCAGCGGAGGTAATTGTAACCTTTCCAGTTTTTTCACCACTAGAATCATATTCTGTTACGTATCTCTTTTCATAGGGGTCTCTATCTGGTCTTGGATTACCATCTAAATCCCAATCATAGGTGTAAGTACCATCCCCTCCAGAAACTCCACCGACATACCACCTTACCTCGCTACTTTCACTAATCCAACCTTTGAAACGTTGGACTTCAATTGAATCAGCACGAACACCATCTCGTTTCGCAACATAGCAAAAGCCGGTTGGTGGTGGTGCTACACAATTAGTTCCTTCTCGAATAAGGTCATCTGGTACCACTACTTGAACTCCATCGATATTATCACACATGTCCACATGAGCGGTTCCACAATTTAAAGTAGTACTTAAACCAGCGGAGGTAATTGTAACCTTTCCAGTTTTTTCACCACTAGAATCATATTCTGTTACGTATCTCTTTTCATAGGGGTCTCTATCTGGTCTTGGATTACCATCTAAATCCCAATCATAGGTGTAAGTACCATCCCCTCCAGAAACTCCACCGACATACCACCTTACCTCGCTACTTTCACTAATCCAACCTTTGAAACGTTGGACTTCAATTGAATCAGCACGAACACCATCTCGTTTCGCAACATAGCAAATGCCGGTTGGTGGTTGGGGAGTTATGAGTTCTTTAGAATAAGTGTGTATATTTCCACATGAAGCACCGTTATATTCATATACTGCTGTATTTTGATCACTCCTTAAAAAAGTACTTGCTTCTGTGTAATATAGATAGTCATAAGCCGCACTCCATTCTGTTTGATTTAAACATGATTCGGTACCATAATTTTTAATATCAATAGTAACTGAATAACCATTTTTATTAAAACTTAACTCAGAATGTAAATAAGGCCCCCTACTTGTGCTTTCAAAACCAGTAAACGTGACATAGCCAGGTTTATAATAACAGGGAGAAAAAGCGTTGGTAAAACTAATAGGAATCAAATTTATTAAGAAAAGAGTTAAGATTACTA
>CAZTQC010000030.1:0-5951 GCA_964615685.1 uncultured Candidatus Saccharibacteria bacterium | reverse complement strand
AAATCATTTGAGGTAATTTTTGGTTTTTTAACTTTTTCATCAAATTTATCATCTTTATATATGAGAGAAAATCCTAAATATATTACGTAAGTGATAATTAAAAATAAAGATTCGTAAAAA
The DNA here is from genome assembly GCA_964615685.1 of uncultured Candidatus Saccharibacteria bacterium. Classification (GTDB taxonomy): domain Bacteria; phylum Patescibacteriota; class Minisyncoccia; order Phycocordibacterales; family JAACPR01; genus CAZTQC01. The sequence continues at coordinate 5,831 of CAZTQC010000030.1, read as the reverse complement.
TTAACCTTGCCGTCAAAAACTAAAATTAAAAAAATACTCGTAGTGATAGCCACTAAAGGTAAATCCAAATTTATTAAATCTTTTGTAACGGTCAGTCTTTTAGCAAAAAGAGTCGAAAGTCCAATCACTAAAAAAATATTGGCGATGTTTGAACCAACAACATTAGCAATAGGAAAATCATTTAGCCCTTGAAAAACAGCAACTAAAGAAGAAACTAATTCTGGTAGAGAGGTTCCAAAAGCCACAATTGTCACACCAATCACAAAAGGGGTCATGCCAATTTTTAAACCAATTTTTTCAGAACTTTCCAATAACCAATCAGCCCCTTTCACTAAAATAAAAAGAGAGGTGATAAAAATTATAAATTGTAAAAATAACATACTCCCTATTATAACAAGAGATTTTAAAAATAAAATTAAGAAATGATTTTATTTTTCTTCAATGACTTCTTTTGGAGTTTCTGTTGCTCCAATTGTCTCTGCGACCTCTTCTTTTTTTTCAATCTTTTCTTCTGAAATTTCGGTTGGGGTTTCTCCAGGATCTTCAACCTCTTCTGTTTTAATATCAACAAACATCATTCTCATTCTCTTACTAATCTGTTTAAGGGCTTTTTCTCGAATATAGTAAAGTTTTGATCTTTTAACTTTTGATCTTTTAGTAATCTCAATTCGATCAATAATTGGAGAATAAAGTGGAAAAATCTTTTCTACTCCGTAACCACCAGTCGATCGACGAACGGTAAAAGTTGCTCCGATTTCTGTGCCATGCTTTCGAGCCAAAACCATTCCTTCAAAAACTTGCAGTCTTGTTTTTCCCCCTTTATCTTGAATTTTCTGATAAACCCGAACATTATCACCTGCTCTCAGGTCAAGTGATTTTCGTGAATTAATATTTACTGGTGTCATTTCCATAATGAAAGAAAATTTAACACAAGAAAGAAAAACAAGCAAGAGAAAATTATTTAGAAATTAATTTAAGAGCCTGAGAAAAGTCTTCTGGATAATCAGCTGAATAAGAAACTTTTTCGCCATTTAAATTTAAAAATTCTATTTTTTTTGAATGCAAGGCCACTCTTTTAAAACCAAATAAGGGTTCTCGATTTGGTGCATATAAATTATCAGCCACTAATGGGTGGTAAATTGACTTAAAATGAACTCGAATTTGATGAGTGCGACCTGTTTGAAGGTTAATTTCCACAAAGGTTGCTTCTTTATTTTTTAGACGAGTTAAAACTTTATATTCAGTGATAGCTTCTCGCATTTTACCGCGAGCTTCTTTACCAGCAAACCATTGTTTAAAATTTTTTTTACTTCGTCCAATGGGAGAATCAATAATTCCGGAATCTTCTTTTAGATTTCCATAAATAAAAGCGTGGTAAATTTTTTTAATAGTTCTCTTTTGAAATTGTTCTTTCAAAAAATCAAATCCTAATTCAGTTCGAGCGACTAACATAATCCCGGAAGTTTCTTTATCTAAACGATGAACAATTCCTGGTTTTTCAATTTCAACTCCTTCCGAATTTTTAAACGACTCTCCCACCTTTGATATTTCTGGATATTTTTCTAACAAAAAATCGCAAAGAGTTTTTGAGTCTTTATTGATTTCTTTTCCATCTCCGTGAACTAATATTCCAGCTGCCTTATTGATAACCAAATAATCTTTCTCTTCTTTTACAATTTGAAAATTCATTAAATAAGTTATTTATCTGCGTTGATTTTTTTGGTGGTGTTTGTTGGAAAAAGTCAGAACTCATTTTGAACAAAATCCCGAATGATCGGCTCGCTTCGCTCGCCGGACGCTCGGGCGGGCAAAAAGGAAGGGGGTTGGGGGGAAGGAATTTTTGCCCGCCGAAGCGAGGCGTGAAGCGCCGAGCGAGGCAACTAATCAACTTTGGTGGGCGATAAGGGACTCGAACCCCTGACCTACCCGGTGTAAACGGGTTGCTCTAGCCAACTGAGCTAATCGCCCTTCAATCAATATTAAGAGAATATCATAAATTTATCTAATATCAAGAATTGAATCAAGATAACATTGAATTGTGTGTAACTTTTTTTACAAATTTAATTAACAATTGTCCTCTCGGTAGGAATCGAACCTACATTAAGGGATTAGAAGTCCCTCGTTCTATCCATTGAACTACGAGAGGATATAACGCTTTAACCTCTAAAGACTATAATATTTTTGAAAAACATCAAGTCTAAATTAAACTAATTAAAAAATTTTTAGTTTAATCAATCTCTTCTTTCTTTTCAATAGGAGAGTCGGATTCCCCTATTAATGTTTGAAATTTACCATTTCGAGCTTTAAAATCTGAAACAAAATTTTCAATCACTTCGAGATTAATTTGTTTTTTTTCTTTCACCTCTAAAATAATTTCTTGATTTAATTTTGAATTAATTTTTTGATAATTTAAGGAACCAAAAATTCCAGAGCCAATCAACATTCCACTAGCAATAAAAAGAAAAACCAACCAGTCAAAATTAGGATTAAAACCAAAAAAAGATAATTTATATTTTCTTTGTTCCCAATAAAAATAAAATTTTTCTTTTTGTTCTTTAATTTTTTTCATTGTAATTTAATTTATTATTCCATTGAGAGAAATCGTCGCCGACCAAACAATATTATTTTCTTCATTAATAGTCTTGATTTTTAAATCTTTAATAACTAAGTAGTGGGGGTTATTTTCAATCATCAAAATGAAATTTATTATTTGTTTCCAAGACCCTCGAACTTGCAAAATAACTTTTAGAGAATTAAGTTCAATCTCTTCGTCTTTAGGAGAATCTTCTAAATTAACTGTTTGAATATCAATTGCAACACCGCTTTTTTTACCCATTTTTTCCAAAAGCTCAATAAAATTAACAATTTCATCTTTATGAATTGAAATATTTTCAAAAAAATTATTGGTTTCTTCAGCGAGAAGTTTTTGTTTTTTTAAATTAGTTAAAGTTTCGGTATTTGTATTTTCCTCTTTAAGAAAAGTTTTCTTTTTAATAATTTCGGAAACACTTTGCCACATCGAAGTGTGCCAAAAATACAATACGCTAAATAAAAAGATATTTATTAAAATTAAAACAATAGTTATTTTTTGAGTAGAAGTAATTTTTTTCATATTTTTTCCTGATATGTTTGAGTCTCAATAGAAAAAGTAAAAGGAATTTCGTTATTTTTAGTTAAACTGGAAAAAGGTAATTCGACCTTTGAGAAGACTTTTTCTTCTTTGAGACGATCAGAGAATAAAATCAAGGTTTCTCGGTCTCTCGCCAAACCTTGTAACTTTATATCAATTTTATCTTCTATGTGAGTTAAAGAAAAAGATTCAATCGAGATTCCAGAAGGTTGGTTCGAAATAATTGAGGTAATTAATTTCGTGGGATTCATTAAAAAGTCTTTGAATAAAACATATTTTTCTTCTATTCCTTTATTCAACAAATCTAATTCTGTCTTTTGTTTAATAACATCTGAATTTTCTAAATTAGCAACCTGTTGTTCAATGTTTTTCTTTTCAATTGAAAGATATATGTGCGCTGGAAAAAATAAAATTCCAATCACCACCATGGTAAAAAAAGAAAAAATTAAAAACACATTAAATAGACGAAATTTGTATTCCCTGCGAATAGTATGTCGATCTGAACTAAGTAAAAGTTTTAACATATTATTGATGATTAATTGATTTCATAGCTAAACCAACAGTCACTCCATAAATCAAAGATTCTTCTTTTGAAAGAGCAGGAATGTAATCGTTTGTGGAAAAATTATTTTTCCACACATTTCCAATCTCCACATCAATTTTTAAATCTCTCTCTAGAGCTTCAACTAATTCAGAATAATTAGCATATTTACCTAAAATAATAGCGTCTTCAATTTTTTCATTGGCGTCAGAATTTTTTTTACTAGTAAACCAGTAAACCATCACTTTATATAAAGCACTTAAAAGATCTTTGTAAGCCGGTCCGTTTTTAACAAGGTCTTTTTTAATAGCTTCGCAACCAATAAAAATTGAAGTTGTGTATTGAACTTGACCATTTTCAACTGTCACGACATTAGTTCGATCTTCCATTAAACGAATAATGATGTAAGGCTTATTATCACCTGGAGTAATCAAGGCTCGAGACATTGAAACAGATTCTGGTTGAAAAGAGATAGGAATAAGGCCTGATTTTTTTAGGACTTTAGTATAAATCTCAATTACTTTTTTAGGAAAAACATTCACAATCACTTCTAATTCTCCTTTCTTTTCATCTTTATTAATAAGAAAATAATCAAAATTGACATCATTTGCCGAAAGAGGAACATTCTCCTCTAAAGAAAATCTGATGGCCGAAGGTAAATCAAAAAAAGCCTGTTGGGGTAATTTAGTTTTGTAAATATAAGTTTTTTGTTCTGGTAAGGAAGCGATAGCGTATTTCAATTTATATTCTTTTTGGATTTTTTTAAGAACTGAGGCAATTCCCTCGATTTCTTCTCTTGTTGCATCTTGATCGGTTAAATCATAAGGTCGATCAAAAACCTCTTCTTTGAAAAATTCGGGAATAAAACCAAAATTAGTATTTTTTAAACGCATCACCCTAACTGAAAAGGGAGAGATATCAATCGCCACCGGATTAAAAGAAAAATAACTAGGCGTAGGAAAGGCGTGAATAAAATCACTAACTTTTTTTTCTATGAACTCCATTTGTTTTCATTATACAACAAAAGCAGACGGAGTTTAAAAGTTTTTTAGAAAATAATCTTTTTAAAAACTTAAAATAAAATAGAGAACAATCAAAATCACTAACAAAATTAAAATTAGATTGAAATATTTAAAAATTCTTTGACCAAATTTTTCTCCCACAAATCTCATTAGCGCGGCTAAAGTAAAAAATCTAATTCCCCGCCCTAAAATCGAAGCAGTAATAAAAATAAAAATATTAATGTGAAATAGTCCTCCGGCAATCGTAAAAATTTTATAAGGTATTGGAGTAAAAGCAGCGAGAAAAATAGCTAGAAATGAATTATCGGCAAAAACTTCCCCCAATTTTTGTAATTCCTCATGCAAATTATATAAGTTGACTAGCGGTTCACCGGCAATTTCAAAAAACCAATATCCAATGATGTATCCAAAAATACCGCCTAAAACCGAAAAGGTTGTTGACCAAAAAGCATATTTTAACCATTTTTTGTGGTGAAAAACGACCATTAATGCTAAAAAAGGATCTAAAATAATTGGAAAAAAAGAGCTTTCTGTAAAAGCGATAGTGTACAAAACAAAATTAGCCACAGGCCTGTTAATGTTTTTAATTAACCATTCTTTAATAAATCCCTTTCGTATTTTCCACATGTTTTTAAGAAAGTTTAGTTCCTACTTTAATTTTTGAGTCTATGTTTAATAGAGAAAAATTTCCATCTTCGTCTTTAGCGGCTAAAATCATACCATTGCTTTCTAAGCCCTTAATTGTTCGAGGTTCTAAATTTGTCACAAAACAACATTTTTTACCAATTAATTCTTCTCCTGAATAATATTCTGCAATTCCAGAAACAATTTGTCTTTTTTCAGAACCGAAATCTACTTCCAAACGTAAAAGCCGATCGGCATTTTCAACTTTTTCAGCAAATTTAATCTCTCCCACGGAAATTTCCACTTTAGCAAATTCTTTGATGGAAATTTTTTCTTCTTTTTTTTCTTCTTTTAAAATTTCTTCTGACATATTTTTTATTATTTATTATTTTCTTTTTCTTAATAACTTTGTAAAATTATAGCAGCCGCAGAAGCATCAATCATCTTATTTTTACCTTGAATTTTTTCGGCTTGTGCAGAACTCATAAATTCCGGATGTAAAATCACGTCTTTT
>CAZTQC010000029.1:0-5957 GCA_964615685.1 uncultured Candidatus Saccharibacteria bacterium | reverse complement strand
ATTACAAGTCCCTTATTTATTTTGGGTGCTTTTTGCTACAGTTCTTCAACTCACCGTTACTTATTTGAATTAAAAAATATTCGATAAAATGCAAACTTTTTTACCTTACAAAAGTTTCAGAAAGACCGCCCAATGTTTGGATGATAAAAGACTTTTTAAACAACTTGTTGAAGCACGTCAAATTATAAACATAGTAACCACCGGCAAAACTAAATCGGGTCGAAAATATCGAGGTTTTATAAATCACCCAGCTAAATTTATGTGGGAAAAATATCCAGAGGCCCTGAAAGAATACGCCAACGAAATGCTCTTCGAAATTCGAAAAAGAGGAAAAGTTAAAACTAAAATGCGTCGATTAAAAAATAAAAAAACGCGTTATCCGAAATGGTTAGGTAATTATAAATTTCATTCTTCTCATAAAGCCGCTTTGTTAAAAAAAGATTTTAAATGGTACAAACGATTTTTATGGAAAGAAAAACCGAAAATAGATTACCTTTGGCCAAAATAAAACTTGGCAAATTGACTTCCTTATTAAAATAAGTAAAATTAAAAACGGAGACATTAACCCAGGAAAGGAAAAGTAATCAAGATGAAAGAAGAGATGACTTTGTCAAATTCTGTGAGTTTTTTGCCAGAAAATTTGCGAGTTGTTGAGTTCACTTCTATCACTTCGAAAGCCAGTACAAAGGAAAAAGAACGAATAGAAGGAATAATAGAGTGCTGGAAAAAGGGTTCAAAAAAAGATTCAAGAAAATTTCATTTCGAAATGCTTCTTGATACCGATCAGAGAGATCGGTATTTAACCTTTTTTTCATTGAGTCAGGATCAAACTCCATTATTCAAACTCAACACGAAAGTCACTTCAGAATTTCTAGACACCTTGGACGAAAGAGTAAAATTCTTAGCAACTTGGATACCTGTCATGTGTGAAAATTTAAAACCAAAAATTAATTAGGAAGTTTAGCTTTTTGAGACAAATTGAGTTTTTTAAAAGATTCAGAAGAAAAAAATTAAACATCGCCGACAAAATTATTGTCGGCGATTTTTTTTAAAAAGCTTTCTCTTTAAACTTGTTCTTTTGAAACGCAAAACTTCTGAATTGACATTTATTTACATAGGCATTAAAATATTTTTAATAGTTCCTTAACAGTGATGTTCAAATCAAAATCCGGAGGTTTGAAATGTTTTTTAAGATCTCTGCTTTTAGAAAAAGAAATGTCTTGATTCCGGGTCTTCTTCTGATTGCTTCTTGGGTTTTATTTTTCTTTCTGTTTCTAAATTCAATCTCTAGGGGTTTTGAAAACACCTGGAAAGCTCAACTGCCCTTCTTTCTTGTAATCTTTATTATGGAAACATCTTATTATCTATTTGCTGATTCTAAATTTTTCAAGAACTGAAACAACATGCTTTGGATTTTCTCGGAGCCCTAATTAAATTTAATTAGGGCTCTTTTAATTTCATATTTTTTTGATTCCGTGTATAATTAATTTATGGCGAAAAGAGCAACGGGAATAGATAAAAAGAAAACATCCCGATCAAAAAAAACAAAGAAAAGACTGGCTATTAAGAAAGAAATGCTGACTCAAAAAGCTCAGAAACGAAAATAAAATAGCTGAATTTTTCAATATAATTAAATAAAAAATGCTTAAATTATTATTTTTAATTAAGCAGTTTTTTAATGTTATTTTATCAAACATTTAATATCGCTTTCTATTTAAGCTTAATTTTGATAGCATACCCCTATTAATTAAATGACTATTCATAATAATTCCTCAGAAAAATATGATCTTATTGTAATTGGCGGCGGTCCAGCTGGCATGATGGCGGCCGGAGTGGCAGCCGAAAATAATCAAAAAGTTTTATTGATAGAAAAAAATGGAGAATTGGGAAAAAAATTAAAGATTACTGGTGGTGGTCGATGTAATATTACCAACGCCACTCTCGATAAAAAAGAATTTTTATCTAAATTTGGAAAGGCTGAACAATTTCTCTATTCTCCGTTTTCTCAATTTGGAGTCTTAGACACTTTTCACTTTTTTGAAACAAAAAAACTTCCTTTGGTCACAGAAGCTCGAAACAGAGTTTTTCCTAAATCTCAAAAAGCTTCTGATGTTTTTAAAACTTTATTTAAATATATCGACAATAAAAATGTCAGTCTTATCAAAAACAACCCAGTCAAGAAAATTAATTTAGATGAATCTAAAAAAAGAATCCTCTCCGTTGAAACAAAAAAGGCAAAATATACAGCTAAAAATTATCTGATTGCTACTGGTGGTAGTTCTCATCCAGAAACTGGTTCAACCGGGGATGGATTTAAATGGTTGGCTAATCTTGGTCATACCGTAAATAAACCATCTCCCACCATTGTTCCTCTCAGAGTTAGGGATAAATGGGTTAATGATTTATCAGGAACATCTCTTTCTTTTATGAAAATTACTTTTTTTGTTAATGATAAAAAAGCCTTTTCAGAAACGGGGAAAATTTTATTTACTCACTTTGGAATTTCCGGACCATTAATTTTAAATTCCGCTCATAAAGTGGCAGAATTATTGCACGAGGGCTTAGTAACTGCCAAAATTGATTGCTACCCCAACACAGATCTTGGCACTCTTGAGAAAAATATTTTAAAAATCTTTGATCAAAATAAAAATAAATCTTTCAAAAATATCGTCAAAGAAATTACTCCACTAGGAATGAGTAATGCTTTAATTGAATTTCATATCATTCCAGATATCGCCGAAAAGGTTCATAGTATTTCTAAGGAACAAAGAAAATCAATCGCTCAATTATTAAAAGCGATGCCAATGACGATTGAAGATTTAATGGGCATGGACAGGGCTGTTATTTCTGATGGTGGAATCCCCTTAACAGAAATTGATACAAAAACAATGAAATCAAAAATCATTGATAATTTATATTTAGCGGGTGATATTCTTCATGTTAATCGTCCCTCTGGCGGTTACTCTCTTCAATTGTGTTGGACAACTGGATTTGTCGCTGGACAATTAAAATAATTTTCTTCTAAATTTTTCTGGTAAAAAATAAATAAGAAAAATATAAAAACAGACCAATAAAAATTCCCCAGAAGAAATTAGAAGAACTTTGAATATAAGCCTGGTAATAAGAGCCAATTAATAACCCAAAAGAAAACAACATTATTTTAAACAAACCAACTTGCCACCACTTAAATGTATAATTGCGAAAAGGTTTCATTTTTGTAAAAATTTAAATAACAATTTTTATTATACTCTTCTTCCTTTGAAAAAAGAAAGAAAATTTTGTCTTCTGAAGAACTTGCGAATTTCTTCTACTAAAACAATGGACAAGCTGATAAATAAAATCAAAGACCACTCTTTAATCGACAAAGCCGTTAATTTTAAAATATCTTGCATAAAAGGAGTATAGATGGCAAATAGATGAAGAAAAATAGAAATGAATAAACCTAATAATAAATAGAAATTATTGAATAATTTTTTAGAAAAAACAGATTCCTTATCCGAACGAATATTAAAAATATTATACCATTGCATCACAGTCAAAACGGTCAGAGTCATAGTCCAAACCTTGGTCATATCTTCACCTAAATATTTTGTAAAGACATACAAAGAACTGGCGGCCATAACCATAGCAATTAAAATTATTCTCAGAAGCATTTCTTTATCTACGATAAACTTACTTGGTTTGACAAATTTTTCTCGCAAAAGATTTTTCTCTTTAGGATCAAAAGCCAGCATAATAATTAAACTTGCTTCTGTGATTAAATTTAACCAAATTATTTGAGTAGCAATAATCGGTAAGGGTAAATTAGCTAAAATAGCGATAATAATTACTAAAATTTCTCCTAAATTGGTCGCCAATAAAAATAAAATTGATTTTCGAATGATTAAATAAATGTTTCTCCCCTCCTCAGCTGCGTCTACAATATTTCCGAAGTTATCATCGAGTAAAATAATATCGGCTGCTTCTTTGGCTACCTCTGTTCCAATTTTTCCCATCGAGACTCCTAAATGAGCGGCCGTTAAAGAAAGAGCGTCATTGATTCCATCTCCTGTCATAGCGATAGTTTGATGGCTTTGTTTATAAAGATCAATTATCCTCATTTTATCTTCCGGAGAGACTCGAGCAAAAACTGTCACTTTCGCCAAATTTGAAATTATTTTTTCATTCGACATTTCTCTCATTTCTCGACCGGTTAAAACAAAATCCCCATCTGAAAAGATTCCAACTTTACGAGCGATAGCCACCGCTGTATCCTTGTGATCGCCAGTAATCATCACCGGTTTAATTCCCGCTTTTTGAACAGCTTCGACCGCGGCAAAGACTTCTTCTCGAATCGAGTCTGCAATGGCTACTAATCCAACAAAAGTTAAATTTTTCAAATCATTTTGATTCACCTTTTTCCGAGAACTAAAATCACAAGCCAGCATAATCAATCGATACCCTTCATTGGAAAAACTTCGAATTGATTCGTTTATTCTAGCTAAATCGGTTTTATTAAGGCTCTTATCTTCTCCGTCTTTCCAGATTTTTGAACATTTATCTAAAATAACTTCTGGTCCGCCGGCAATGCTTAAAAAATTACTTCCTTGAACATCATTAATTGTTAAATGATATTTGGTTTTGATTTCAAAAGGAATTTCTAAAATTTGAGGATTCTCTCTTAAAAGATCACTTTTTTCAATACCCATTTTTTGACCCAAAACCATCAGGGCCGCTTCAGTTGGATCACCATATTCTAGAAACCAATCTTCTTCATTTCGAGATGAACCAATTTTAGCAATCGCCGTAAAAACTGAAGTCTTAGCCACCAAATCCAAATCAGCATCTTTTTTAAAATCAATTTCCTTTTCATTTTCATAAAATTTCCCAATCGGACTATAACCATTTCCTGTCACATCCAAGTATCGGGAGTTTACAAAAATTTTCTCGATCGACATCTGATTTTTAGTAATAGTTCCGGTCTTATCCAGAGCAATCACTCGTGCTTGACCCAAAACTTCAACTGCCTGCAATCTTTTAATCAAAACATTCTTTTTCCCCATTCGCCAAACTCCGGCAGCTAACACCACAGTCACAACAATAGGCAATCCTTCAGGAATAGCAGAAACAGCCAAAGCTACGACGGTCAAAAACATCTCAGAGACTTCTCGACCATTCATTATTCCAAATAAAAAAATCAAAAAAGAAATTCCAGTTATTGAAACGACTAAAACTTTCGACAAATTATCAATATTTTTCTTTAGGGGTATATTAATATCGAGTTTTAATAATTGATTAGCAATTTTTCCAATTACAGTTTCTCCTCCAGTTCGAACTACAATCGCTCTAGCAATTCCAGAAATCACATAAGTACCGCGAAACAACATATTTTTTTGTTCGGAATCTTCTAAAGAAACTTCATTTAAAAGTTCGGAATTTTTTAAAACAATTTCCGATTCACCAGTCAATGAAGACTCATCTACTTTCAAGGAATTACTATTAATTAAACGTGCATCAGCGCTGATGGCCTCGCCATCTTTAACTAAAATAATGTCTCCAGGAACCAATTCAGAATCAACGATTCTCTGTTCTTCATTGTTCCGAACAACCGTCGCGTAACTTTTAACAACTCTTTTTAAAGCGGCAAAAGTATTTTGAGCTCTTCCTTCTTGAATTGCTCCAATTCCAGAATTAATTAGAAGAATTGAAAAAATAATAATACTGTCGATAAAATCACCTAAAAGAAAAACTATTAAAGTGGCGATTAATAGAAGATAAATTAAAGGGCTTTGAAATTGTTTCAAAAATATTTCCCAAAAGCCTTTTGTTTTTTGATCATTTAATAAATTTTGTCCGTATTTTTCTTTATTTATTTTTACTTTTGAATTTGACAGACCTTTTTCCAAATCAGAATTAAATTGTTGAGCAATTTCTTCTGCCTTAATTTTATACCATTCTTTTTCTGCTTTTTTTTTCAA
>CAZTQC010000028.1:0-6254 GCA_964615685.1 uncultured Candidatus Saccharibacteria bacterium | reverse complement strand
AAAAGAAAAAAAGAAAGATAATGAGAATTGTTTTTTTATGTTCTTTCATGTTAATAATTTAAAAATTAAAACTCTGATCTGTTTTTTCTCTATCAAAAAATAAAGAAAAATCTAATTCATCTAATTGTAACATTTTAGTGATATTGTTTGTCTTAACAGAGATACTCGATCTTCCTTTTTGATTGTTCTCGATTCGAAAAGTGGCCTCATTTTTTTGATTGGATGTTTCAAAAGTTTTTCCATTCATTTTCCATTCAAAATTTAAATTTGCAAAAGAATTATTCGCACTAAAGAAATAAGGAATTATTTCAAAAGTCACCTCATCTCGATTTAAATAATAATCGCCATAAATTGCGTGTTCAAAAATTGTGCCGTAAATCGGATTTTTTTCGTAAGGCAAAAGCAATGGATTTTGATATGGTAAAGCGATGTTTGCACTAGCGGTGTTGTTTGAATATTGAGGAGAAGCTTCTACAGAGACGATAATATCTCTAGATATTAAAGGTCCGGTATAGGTAAAAATATTTTTACCGAAACCAGATTTGTCTTGGATGACATTTCCATCAATCTTCCAAGTGTAAACATAATTTTGGGGAGAAATTAACCTTTTGGCACTATCTAACATTCTTGGTAGGGCTACAATTTTAACAGTGGATTGTTTAGTAAACCAAGCCTTTCCTTGATAAAATGGTGGGGTGTAGGTATCAACTTCATAAATCAAATTAACTTCTGTTGGGTTTAAATTAAAAGCTTTTGTCAAAGTTCCTCCCCCGCTTTTATTAATGACGGTTTTTATTATCTTATTTTCCCCCAAATCTCCCATTAAAAAAGTAAAGCTCTTTTCTCCAATACCACTTTTAATTAAAGAGTTGTTTATATACCATTTAATTTCTGATTTGTCTAAATTATTAATAAAGCTGGAAATTGAAATTGTGGCCGATTCTCTTGGGCGCGGAAAATTAGGGCTTATTTTAAAAGAAACTGATTGATCTGTGTTAGGAAGAGATTGTCCAAGAACTAAAAAAGGAAAAAATAAGATTGAAAACAAGAAAGAAATTAAAAACTTTTTCATTATCTTAATTATACTGCAAAGCCAACTTTTTTAAAGTAAGTCTTCAAATAATTTAAAACAAATATCACGATTTTTATTTTAGCTATTTTTTTTCTCTCGATCTTCTTTTTGGGACTGTTTAATAATCATCCATACTCCTAGAGTAAAAAGAGGTAAAGATCCTAAACCAGGAATAATTTCCCCAATAAAAGTTGAACCGGATTTACTAAAAAAACCAGAACCAAAAATATTAACTCCTTGAAAAAAGAACCAAAGAGTAAAAATAAAATATTCGATTAAAGTCACAAACCTGTTCAAAATAAGGCCAACACCAAAAAAGAAAAGCAAAAAGACTTGAAGCAAATCAAAAAAGATTGCTACCATAAGCATTAAAGTTTGATCAAAAACTCCAATTCTAGTTTTCATTATTTTAAATCTTTAGTTTGAATTTCTTCTCGAATCTGACTAATTTTCGATCTGTTAAAATCTCCTGTATCCCCTTGAGACATTTTAAGTTCTGCTTTAGCTTTAACAATTGAAAGAATTTGAGATGGGTCCGATGTAATAATTTGATCTTCTGTATAAGAAGCAATAACTTTAATTGCTACATGTTTTAGACCAGCAAAAAAGATCCCCTCACCTATACCAGATTCTAAAAGGAGAAACTTTTCCTCTTCTGTTAGATTAAAAGTTTGTTGAATAACATCAATCGATGAAGGAGATTGTTTCATTAACATCTGAATAGAAGAGTTGGTAATGATTGGAATACCATAAGGAGATTTTAGAAAATCTTCAACATCTTGAGTAATAGTTGAAAGACCAAGATAATATTTTCTTCCCCTTTTTGCTAAACCATACAAAAAAGAAGCGGTGTCTTCAGATTTCATCATCCACCAAGCTTCATCAATAACTAGTAACCTTTTTTTAAGTTCTCTTCTGATTTCTGTCCAGATATAATGAGTAACCAAATACATAGCAATTGGTTTTAATTCATCTTCCATGTCTCTTAAGGAGAAAACTACAAAATGTTGTTGGATATCAACGTTTGTTGGCTTATTAATAAAACCAGCCCAAGTTCCTTTAGTATATTTACTTAATTTTTGAACTAAACTTTCAGCGCCATCCATTCCGGCTAAAACTAATTCAAAATCTGACAATAAAGGAGGTTCAATATTTGAAAAATCCGAATCGGGGGTAATATCTTTTAAAGCATAAGTCTCAGAAATAGCTCGATCAATAATTGAATCTTCCTCTGGTGTTAATCCTCCAAACATTAATCTAAACAAACCGACCAAAGTAACAATATTTGTCCGTAAAACATTTGAAGGCTCTTCCCCTTCTGTTACAAGTGGTAAATCAAATGGGTTAATATGATGATCTGAAGTTAGAGAAATATTAAAGTATCGGCCACCAGTAGATTCTGCCATGTACTCGTACTCTCTTTCAGGGTCAAGAACAATAACATCTATTCCGAACATTAATGATCTCAAAATTTCTAGTTTGGTGGCGTATGATTTCCCAGCTCCCGCTTTAGCAAAAGTAACTGAGTTATAGTTTTCTAGAGAAAATCGATCAAATAAAACCAATCCTGAATTATGTCTGTTAATTCCAAAAAGAATTCCACGGTCAGAAGTCAATTCAAAGGAGATAAATGGAAAAATACTCGATAAAGGAGAAGAGTTAAGTTTAGTATGAACACCTAAAATATCATTGGCAATCGGTAAAACACTTTTAAAACCCTCGTCTTGTTGAAAAAGAGCTGGTTTAATATAAACTAATCGAGATTCTAAAATTGATTTAAATTCTGATTCAACTTTATCAAGCTCATCATCATTATCGGCGTAAATTGTAATATAAACGCCGACATCAAAAATTTTTTCCTGAGCCTGCATTAAATTATCTCTCAATGTTTCAAGGTCTTGATAGGCGGTATCGAGTTGTGGATCACGAACCAAACCTTTTTCTGTTCGAATATTTATTTGAGACTGAACTTCAGCCACTTTTTTTTGAAATTGACGAAGAATCTTAGTGGTTTCGATAGGATGAACAAAAATAGAAATATCAAAAGCTTTGTCCAAGTTAATAATTGGAGCAAACCAACTGTCCGATAAATATCTGGGATAGGAAATAACAAAAAAACTTCTCATAACTTTTTCCCCAAGATTTAATGTTTTGGGAGAAATTTTTAAAGCCGAAGGTGCGATAATATCTCTTAATTCTAAAACTCCGGCATCATAAATTTCTTGAGGCAAAAAAGAAGTGATTTTAGTTTCTTCTTTTTTATTTTTATTATTTTTTAAAAAATCTAAAATTCCCATAATTTAATTATAATTTAGTTTGATCAATATTAATTGGTTTGTCGACATCGCCAGGATTAAATAATTTATAAAAAACCTCAATAACTTCTTCTGTTCCTAAGCGAACAGTTCGAACTCCGGTTCTTGATAAACCATTTTCAACCACCGAAACTCTTTGTTCTAATTGAATTCTGTTTTCTTCAAAACTTTCAATTTTTTCCTGAGCCTCACTTTTAGATTCTTTTTTCTTTAAAATTCCATTATTCTTTGAAAAGTCTAAAGCTGGTGGAGTATAAGGAATTACTAGGAAAAAGCTTTTAGTCATAATTTCAACTGTATTTGTAAAAGTTTCAATAAAATCAGCATATTCTTTAATTTGGATTCTCATCAAATCGCTTGTTTGAATTTTTTTTCTTTCATCAAGTAAAGCGAGATAAGGTCGAATATCAAGACGTCGTGATTGAATAAACATTTGCAAAGAAAAATTTAAAGAATTAAGAAAGTTTTGAAATTGAAAAGTTATCGCTGATTGCTCATCCTCTGATTTAAGCGCAAAATTCACAGAGGAGCTCATTAAAATAGCTCGCATTGATCCATCTTTGAGTATTACGACTCCATCACGCACCTCTTTGATGGGTACAAAATCTTGAGTTGGTTTGCTGTTCACTACCATAAATATATAATTTTTATTACCGTACTATTATAACCTATTTTAGAAGTGGATTTTATAAGTTTATTAAATTTTTTATTCCAAATTATCAATGTTCTCATTAATATCTAAACTCCAAGTTATTCTTTTTAGTTTGCTGTCAGAAAGTTTGGGAATGAAAAGTTCCACATCGGAATTTTCTTTTTCAGTCGCCTTCTTTTTTTGAGGCATTTTTTCTTCTCTTTTCCAAATATATAATTTACTTTTAGTGAGATATTTTAAACCATTTTCTACCGAGATTAAAAAAGGACGATCGTTAACTTTATAGAAAGCTAACGCTAAGAAAAAGATTGCAACAGGAATAATTAAAGGTATTGCAAAAAAACGAGGAAGAATTGTCCAAATCATAAAAGAGATAGAGGCCCCTCCCGCCACATAAAGGAATTGTTTCAAAGTTAAAGGGCCAAAGATCTTGTCTTCAACTTCAATAAATTGTGGTACTTGATATCGCATAATTATTCAATTGGTTCACGATAAGGATCGTTTATTGTTTCATTAACTTTACTAATAGGTTGACGTGTTGGTTCTGTGGTGGTGGGACTTTTAAAGTTGTCGGCAATAATATTATCACCATTTTCATCTTCGATTTCATTTTTAATTTCTCCTTCTCCTTCTTCTTTTTCAATTTTTTCAACTTTTTCAAAAACTCTCTCTTCATCTTCTCCTTCAATTTCTTTAAGAATTTCTTCTTTTAATTCTAAACCTAAAGAATTTTCGTCGTCTATCCGACTTTCATTTAAAGAACTTGTAGACGCAGTAGAAGGTGGTGTTAAAATGTTTTCTGAATCATCTGGTGATTCTTCATTTTTTTCTTGCATTTCAGTTATTAAAATTTCTTTGATTGGTTCAAAAATAGTTTCGGCCACCTCATTTTCGATTTTTTGAGCAATTTCTTGAGTTAGCCCTGCCTCATTCATAAGATTCTGAATGAAATTATCAGGGCTATCAAAACCAAGCATTACTAAAAAAGTCTCACTCTCAATGGTTGCACCTTGATCAATTCTTAAATTATTATTTTTAACTATCAACCGAATTTTTTCTTGCCAATTAGATTCGGTGATAATTTTCTGAACTCCTATTGGTAATTTTTCAAATTGATCTTTTATTTCTGGGTCTAATTTTGAATTTTCCATATTTTTTATTTATTTTTTTTCCTGAGCCTTTTTTAATTCTGCCACAGTTTCAGTCAGTTCATCAAGTTTATCTTTTTTATTAGCTTTCTTGTTTCGATATCGTCTCGCATATTCACGACCCGATGCGGTACCTTTTCTCCAGCCACTGTTAGCATAATTGTCCCTTCTTTCATCCGCAGCATCTTTTGCCTTTTTGGCAGCTTCTCTCGCGGACAAAACTTTTCCATCTTTTCCGCCAAGTGATAATTCAGCTGATTCAACAGCTAATCTATTTTCTTTTTCTTTTGCTCTGGTTGCCTCCAGCTGTCTTTCAAGTTTTGTTTTTTCCAATTCTATATTATCAGTTTGTTCCATTTTGTTTAACCCTTCTATTTGAGATCCAAGTCTTTTCTGCGTCAATAAGTTCTCTTTCCACTTCTTTTCCAAACTTTCTAATTGATCAATATTATCTCTATTTTCTCCGTTTTTCATTTTATTCCATCTGTCAATAGCCTTACGTTCACTTAGTGTTAATTGTCCTGCTATCTTCTCTCTTTCATCACGTTTTTTGATCCCTGTATCATAACCTTTTCTATATCCACCAACACCACGTGCTCCACCTATAGAGATACCACTTGATCCGGCCACTTTTTGAACTGTTTTTAAACCTCTTATATCATAACTTCCCTTTGCCAAAACCATTCCAGCCCTCCTTAAAGTTTGAGAGCCTGATCTTTCGGCTAAGCTATTGCCCACAAATCCAATTGAGTGACGACCGGTAAACCCACCAATAGAACTAACTCCTCTAACAGCTAAACCCGCTGTTCCAACTGCCCCTTTGCTAATATAACCAGATATTCTACTACTCTGCGAACCACTTTGGTCTGCCAGAGATTTGGAAATTTTTAGAGAGGCAATCAAAAATCCTATAACTAAAATATATACTAAAATTAATTCTTTGTTTGTTTTAAAAACATTTGACCAGCCTGCGCTAGTAGCTTCTTCTCCCGTACCTAAATTTGGAAGATTATTCAAAATTGTAATAGAAATATAAAGACAAAGTAAAAACAAAGGAGCAAAAAGAG
>CAZTQC010000027.1:0-6631 GCA_964615685.1 uncultured Candidatus Saccharibacteria bacterium | reverse complement strand
TCTATTATCTCACGTTTTAACGTATAAAACAACTATTTTTTGAATTAATTTTTTTTGTGATAGGATGTTTTCATAACTCAAAAACATGCTGAAAGTTAAAAACATCTATAAAGAATATGGTTCCGAAAAAGTCTTAAATAAGATCTCTTTTACTTTAGAACGAGAACATAAAGTGGCTTTAGTTGGTTTTAACGGAACAGGAAAAACAACTTTACTAAAAATAATTTCTGGAGAAGTTTCGGCCGATAAAGGTCAAGTTGAATTTAACAAGGACATCACGATTGGAACTTTGCCTCAAGATTCAAAAAAATATAATAATAAAAATGTTCTCAATTTTTTAGAAAATTATGTCGGCGAAAATAGTGAGCTTTTTTATCGAAACATTGAAATTATGTTTGCTGGTTTTGCGCTAGAAAGTGATATCAAAAATAAAAAAATTGGAAATTTGAGTAGTGGTCAAAAAACCAAGATTTTTTTAACTGGTCTTTTGTTAAAAAAAGTGGATTTAATGTTATTAGATGAACCGACTAATAATTTGGATTTACCGGCTTTAATTTGGCTAGAAAATTTTCTTCATAAAACTTCGTCGGCCTTTATTGTTGTTTCTCATGATCAAACTTTTTTAGATCGAGTAGCAAACAAAATTTACGAAATAGATTGGCATGATCGATCATTAAAGATTTCAAATGGAAAATATTCTGATTATTTATTGCGTCGTTCAAAAGAAAGACAACGTCAACTGTTGGAACATGAAATTCAAAAAGAAGAAATTATTCGTTTGAGAAAATTAGTCAAAGAAAAACAGGAAAAAGCTCTTAAAGGGTCTAAATATATGGGATCAGATAATGACAAGATTTTGCGAGGTTATCGTCGAAATCGGGCGGCAACTTCTTTTAAAGAATCTCGAGTTTTAAACAATCGTCTCAAAAGAATGGATTTAATTGTTCGACCAAATTTTAGAAAAAACTTTGAAATAGAAATTAATCCAGCGCATCCGGGGGTTTCTCGAGATATTTTTGTTAAGGATTTAGTTTGTGGTTATGATGATGGTTTTAGAATTGGACCAATTAGTTTAAATATTCCTTTTGGATCAAAAATTACTATTTTGGGATTAAATGGTTCTGGAAAAAGCACTTTTTTAAAAACTTTAACAAATCGAATTCCAGAAATTTCTGGAAAGATTAATTTGGGTTCTGGAGTAAAGTTTGGAAACCTAATGCAAGAACATGAATCCTTAAATAAAGAAGAAACCGTTTATAATTTTTTAGCTAAAAGAGTTGAACTCGAAAAAGAAATCATTCAAAATCATTTATTGCATTTCGGTTTTTCAGAAGACCAATTAAAAACGCGAATTGGAAATCTCAGTCCGGGAGGGAGGGCTCGATTATTGTTAGCTTATTTTTCTGCCGATAACGTAAATGTTTTGATTTTAGATGAACCAACCAATCATTTGGATATGGAAGCCGAAGAGGCTCTAGAAAAAACCTTGAAAAATTTTATCGGCACGGTTTTAGTCGTCACTCATGATCGTTTTTTTGTTGAAAAAGTTTCAGGTGATCGATTATATGTTTTAGTTGATGGCGCTTTGAAAAAAATTAAAAATTTTAAAGAATATGTTTTTGAAATGGAAGAAAAGTCCAAAAAACTTCTGCGCCTTTTAAAATATTAGTACGAAAATTTCCCAAGAAGATTATTTCAATAAAGAATCATTGTCCTTGTGGTTTGACAGGATAAGTATAATATTAGATATAAGAGAGTTCTTCCATTAAAAATTAATATTTAATACTATGATAACAACAATCGCAATAATACTTTTGATTTTATGGCTCCTTGGTTTGATTGCAGGAACTTCAATTGGGGGCTTTATTCATATTCTTTTGGTAATCGCTATTATCATGATACTTCTTCGAATTATTAGAGGAGAAAATCCTTTTAAGTAAAGACGTCTAAATTGTAAAAATGTCCGAAACCGACTTCAAGAGCGGGTTGTTTTTGATTTATGCCTTGCTTTTCTTTAATTTTTAGGGTATTGTAACTGCTCATGGAAATCAGAAATATTGCAATTATTGCTCATGTTGATCACGGAAAGACCACCTTAACCGACGAAATTTTAAAACAAACTGGTGCTATCGGCCATGGAGTCTCTTTAGATTCAAATGATTTAGAAAAAGAAAGAGGAATCACAATTTACTCAAAAAATACTTCCGTTTTTTATAAAGGAACGAAAATTAATATTTTAGATACTCCCGGTCACGCTGATTTTGGCTCAGAGGTCGAAAGAGTTTTACGATCTGTCGATTCTGTTTTATTAATTGTTGACGCGGCGGAGGGACCAATGCCTCAAACAAAATTTGTTTTAAAAAAATCTTTAGAACTCGGCTTAAAACCAATTTTAATTCTGAATAAAATAGACAAGCCGGCGGCAGATGTTCATAAGGCGCATGATAAAGTTTTTGATTTATTTGTTGACCTTGGAGCCACTAACGAACAACTTGATTTTGAAACTCTTTACGCTATCGGTCGAGAAGGCGTGGCTAAAGTTAATATGGAAGATGAAGCTAAAGATTTGATGCCCATTTTTGATCTTGTGTTAAGAAAAGTTCCGCCAGCAAATATAGAAATAGGCAGTTCTTTTAGAGCTCAGGTTTTTAATTTGGCTTATGACAATTTTTTGGGGCGAATGGGAATTTGTCGAATTTATTCAGGAAAAGTAAAAGTCAATCAAAAAATTTATGCTCGAGATCACAACGGGGAAGTTTTTACTGGAAAAATAACGAAACTGTTTACTTTTGAAGGACTTTCAAAAAAAGAAATTCCTCAAGCGGAGACAGGAGATATTGTCATGATCGCTGGTTTACCAGATATTTTTATTGGTCAAACACTTTTGGAAAATTCCGATGGAGAATTGTTGCCCGAAATTACTATTGACGAACCAACCATTTCTTTAAATATTATGGTTAATGATTCGCCTTTTGGAGGTCGGATCGGAAAATTTTTGACTTCTAGACAAATACGAGAACGATTAGAAAAGGAAATTGAGGTTAATGTTGGACTGCAAATAGATTTTAATGGAACCATGAAAGTTTACGGAAGAGGAGAATTGCATTTGGCTGTCCTTTTAGAAAATATGCGTCGCGAGGGTTATGAAGTTTGTGTTTCTCAACCTGAGGTTATTGTTAAAAATATCAATGGAGTTGAAAGTGAACCTTTTGAAGAGGTCACTGTTTTAGTCCCTGAAGAATTTTCGGGAATTGTCATAGAAAAATTAAGTAACAGGAAAGGTTTAATGACCGAGATGGGTGATGAACATGCTCAAAAGAAAATTATTTTTCACGTTCCAACTCGAGGTCTTTTGGGATATAGAAATGAATTTATTGTTGATACTAGAGGTGAGGGAATTATGACGAATATTTTTTTGGATTTTAAACCTTATGCTGGAGAAATTTCTAAAACAGAATATGGTTCCATGATTTCAATGGCTAAAGGAAAATCTCTAGGTTTTTCTTTGGCTAACTTACAAGAAAGAGGGGTATTATATATTGGTCCTGGAACAGAAGTTTATGAAGGAATGGTTATTGGATACACCACAAAAGGAGAAGATATGATCGTCAACCCAACTAAAGGAAAACAGTTAACGAACATGAGAGCGGCCGGTTCGGATGAAAACATTAAGCTGGTGCCTCCTTTTGTTTTATCTCTAGAAAGAGCTTTGGGAATTATGGGCGATGATGAATACTTAGAAGTTACTCCTAAAGATATTCGACTTCGAAAAAAATATTTAAATGAGATAGAGAGGAAAAAACACGGAGGAAAGGTCTAGAAAACAAATTTTTGTTGAGCTACCATATTCTGATCTCATTTGAATATTCTGAATTTAAAAATTCCTGAATTCTTTTTTGGGTGGCCGAAGAAACGATTGGTAAATCCCCTGATTTAAACCACTGAGTTTTTTCAATTTCTATTTTACCCAATATTTTTAGCGCTTTTGATTTTTTTTGAAATAATTTTGTCACAAAGACAATGACGTGATCTTTTTTATATTTCTTATGATTTGTGTATTCTCCTAATTTTTTTAGATTACCTTTTTCTATTTTTATTCCGGTTTCTTCTAAAATTTCTCTTTCTGCCGCAGAAGAAGCTGGTTCTTTTTTCTTTATTCCTCCTCCAGGTAATACCCAAAAGTCATCATAATAATGTTTTACCAGTAAAAATTCTTGATTATTATTAATGATAATGACCCTAACTCCGTAAGTGGTTTTCTTGATTATTCTATATAAAATGATTTTTCTAAACCAAATTATTATTTTCCAAATAGTTTTCATGATTGAGAAATAAATTGATCTCTGATTTTATAAATATCTCCAGCTCCAATTGTAGCAATAATAGAATTTTCGTCATACTTTGATTTTAAATAAGCTGTAATTTCTGAAAAGCTATCAATTAATTTTACTGGTTTACCAGATAATTTTTGAATTGATTTCATAATTTCAAGAGAATTTATACTTGCTATATCTTGGGGAGTATCTCCTAAGGCTGGCATTATTTCTGTAAGAATTACTTCATCCGCCTTTTTAAAAGATTCTCCGTATTCTTTTATGAAATTTTGCATCAAATTAAACTGTCGAGGTTGAAAAACGGCGCAAACTTTTTTATGAGGATAAAATTGTTTAATTCCTTCGAATAAAGATTTCACTTGGCTTGGGTGATGAGCAAAATCGTCAATAAAAGTGTGTCCAGATTTAGTTTTATGAATTTCAAATCGCCTACCAACTCCAGTAAAATACATAGCCGTTTCGCGAATACCATGCAAAGGAATTTTTAGTGAATTCATCATGGCTGCACAAGCGGCAAAATTTAAAATATTATAATCACCTGGGATATTGATTTTTAGATTATTAATAATTTTTTCTTCTCCTTTATAAATTGAAAAAATCGAACCAAATTCTTCTTTTTCAATATTTTTTATTTTGTAATCATTAATTTCATTGAAACCAAAGTAGAGAACTTTACATGAAAGATTTGAGGTTATTTTTCTAATTTTTACATTATCACCATTGGCTACAATTATTGCGTTTTTATCGTGTTGCTCAACAAAAAATCTAAAAGATTCCAACATTTCTTCTTCGTCTCGATAATATTCTAAATGACTTTTCTCTAGAGAAGTAATAATCGTCGCATGACCGATTAAATCATGAAAAGAACGATCGTATTCACAAGCCTCGATGATCGCATAGTTCGAGTTTCCTAAATGATTATAACCACGAAACTCTTTAGTGTAGGCTCCGCCGAAAATCGTTGAATCTATTCCTGAATTAATTGTGCTTAAACCAAGAAGGGCAACCGTTGTGCTTTTTCCATGACTTCCAGAAACACATATTCGGAAATTATTTTCAGTTATTTTTTTTAAAAAAGCAGATCTTTTAGTCACCTTTACTTTTAATTTTTTGGCCGCTAAAATCTCTGGACTATCTTTAGCAATAGAAGAATAAACAATTTCATCCAAATCCTTGGAAACATTTTTTTCAGAATGTTTATAAAAAATTTTGGCACCAGCCTTCTCCAAGGAAATTGTTTCTGGAGTTTTGCGAGTGTCCACTCCAGAAACAAAGTAACCTCTCTCTAGACAAATTTTAGCAATTCCATTTAACCCCTTTCCTCCAATTCCAATGATAAATATTTTTTTTGACATGGTTAAAATTATGCAGAAATCTCCTAAAAACTTTTTAAAAAAGTTTTAAAATATTTATCAATTTTTCTTTTGCTTTTTTCTTCTTAAAAATGTAAATTGTTTTTATGATAAAAGTTTGGAAAAGAATAGGGCAAACTCCTTTGGAATTATTAAAGGAAATTCGTCAAACAAGACCTCTATTGCAAAATGAAATTTTATCATACGCCGGACGTCTTGATCCGATGGCTGAAGGAGAAATTATTATTTTAGTTGGTAAAAAAGAAAATCAAGAAAGAGACAAATATTTAAACTTCAATAAGGGATATGTGGCTGAAATTGTTCTTGGTTTTTCCACCGACTCTCATGATTTATTGGGCTTAATATCTAATCAAGCTGATTTTAGTCAATTTAAAAAAGAAAGCCGAAATATTTTAGAAGAAAAAGTTAAATTAATTTTAGCCAATTTTCTCAAAAAAAAGGAACAAAAATATCCTGTTTTTTCTTCAAAAACAGTCTTAGGTAAGCCTCTTTTTGAATGGTATAAAACTGGTAAGATTAACGAAATTAATATTCCGTCTCATCAAATAAAAATAATCAAAGCCGAATTATTAAAAATTAATTTTATTTCTGTGGAGGATTTTTATCAAAATGTAAAAGATAAAATCGCTCTTGTGAAAGGTGATTTTAGACAGACAAAAATTCTTTCGGAATGGTCCGAAAGAATAAACACTTTAAATCAAAAAGAAATCAATCTTCCAATTTTGGAAATTAATTTTGAAGTTTCTTCCGGAACTTACATTCGGGGATTAGCTCATGAATTAGGAGAGTATTTAAAAACTCCAGCCTGTCTTTATTCTTTAAAAAGAGATAAGATATTTAATCTTTAATTTAGTATAATTGTTAAAATAATCAATTAATTATGAAAAATAAAAAAATCGCTATTTTAGGATTTGGAGTGACAGG
>CAZTQC010000026.1:0-6634 GCA_964615685.1 uncultured Candidatus Saccharibacteria bacterium | reverse complement strand
GGATCGTGACCCAAAAAAACAAAATTTTCTTTATTTATATTTTTAAAAAAGTCCTTTTCTCTTACGAAATTAATAATTTTCGAAACATGCGGATTATGCAACCAAGCTTCAGGCCAAGCCGTGATAACGATAATATTTTTTTTAGGATATGCCTTTTTGGTGGCTTGAATCATAGCTGTTGCCATGACATTTTTACCAATTCCTCCTGAGATCATGAATATTATTTTGTCTGCTTGCTGAATTTTCATTTTTTTATTTTAAAATTTCCGAAATAATTTTTTCGGCTGAATAGGAAAAAGTGGTATTCAAAGGTTTATTCAAAGCAACCTGATCGAAATCTACAATTGGACAATAATTATCAACTTCTTCTTTATAATTTGTTTCGAGGTCAGCAATAATATTATTATGAATTTGATAACCATTATTTTTGGGATGAGTACTAAACCAAGTGACAACAGACGGTTTGTTTAAAGCTGTGGCCGCCGCTTGTAAAAAAGAGTCAATGAATAATCTTTTTTCCGAATATTGAAGAGCAGCCATCGTTAATCTTAAATTTAATTGCAAAAAATGAGCGCTACTAACAACGGGCTGATTTGGATTCTTGATCACGATTGGTAAATACCCCTTAGTGCTCATTTCATTACTAATTTGATTTACTACTGGCAGAGGAAGGTCCTTAGGCCAAGACCAGCCATTAGGAGAAACTGCCCCAAACATTTCAAAGGGTTGGATAAAGAAAAGAGGTTGGTCGGCCTTGGTTAATCGCCAGGCCACCTCTGACTCTCTTTGGGTAAAATGTAGAGAAGGTAACTCTCCATCATATTTTACTTTACACATCTCACACCAAACTTCGATTAGATGTTTTTCTTTATTAATATAAGCATTATCTTTAAGAGGGTCATGAGCAAAGATAATTGTGTCTTTATTTTCAATAAAATCATTAAAAAAATAGGGGGTTTGTCCGAGACGATAAACTCTGAACACATTTGGATTATGCAACCAAACTTCTACAAAATTAGTTGTGACAATGATTTTTCTGTCTGGGTGAGCTTTCTGAATAGCCTTTATTACCGCGGTTCCTGCCAAATCAACCGTTGGGGTGTTATTAGATTGGAAAATTAGAAACTTGTCTTTTAGAGAAGATTTTTTTTCCATTTCAAAGAATTATATAATATTTTTACTCATATTAAAAGAATGTTTAATATTAAAAGAGTGTTGCGAATCCACCTTGAAAATTATATGATACCTAAATATGAAAGATGATTTGTTGGGTGAAAAAGGACATATTCATCCTGTTAGCAGAATAACGAATGAAATAGTTAATGTTTTCGTAGACCAAGGTTTTGAAATCGTGACCAGTAATGAAATTGATGACGAATATCACAATTTTGATGCTTTGAACATTCCCGCCGATCATCCGGCTCGTGACATGCAAGACACTTTTTGGTTAAAAGATTTTCCTAATCATTTATTAAGGACTCAAACCTCAAATGCTCAAATCCATTTTATGAAAGATCATCAACCTCCTTTTAAAGTTATTGTGCCAGGAAAAGTATATCGATATGAGGCGACTGATAAAACTCATGAAGTTCAATTTCATCAAATTGAAGGTCTCGTCGTTGGTGAAGAGATTTCAATGGCCAATTTAAAATTCGCATTGCATTCTTTTTTGCAAAAAGTTTTTTCTAAAGATACAGAAATTCGATTTCGCCCAGGTTTTTTTCCTTTTGTGGAGCCCGGAGTAGAAATTGATATGAAAAAACCAGACGGAACCTGGGTTGAAGTTTTAGGGGCAGGAATGGTTAATTCAATTGTTTTAAACAATGTTGGAATTAATCCCCGAAAATACCAAGGTTTTGCTTTTGGTATTGGGGCCGATCGAATTGCCATGATGAAATATGGACTTGATGATTTAAGAAATTTAAATAATGGAGATTTACGAGTAATAAACCAATTTTAAAATGATAGTTTCTTATAAATGGATAAAAGAATATTTTGAGAAAGACTTACCTCAACCTGAAAAATTAATAGAAGAAATTTCTTTAAAGGCTTTTGAAATAGAAAAAGCCGAAAAAATTAGCGAGGACGATTGGTCAATTGAAGTGGATGTTCTACCAAATCGATCTCATGATTGCCTCTCTCATGATGGAGTTGCTAAAGAAATCTCTGTTTTGACTGGAATACCTTTAAAAAAGCGAGAAATTAATGATTATGCCGGGGATTTTAAAAGTAATTATGAAATTACGATTAATCATCCGGAATCTTGTTATCGATATTTAGCTCGAGAGATTAAAAATATTCAAGTTGGAGAATCACCAAAAGAACTTCGGGAAAAATTGGAATCACTTGGACAAAGATCTATTAATAATATTGTTGATATTACTAATATTGTGATGTATCAAACCGGTCAACCAATGCATGCTTTTGATGAAGATAAATTGGAAGGTCAAAAAATCTTAGTGCGAAAAGCTCAGGCTGGAGAAGAGATTATGACTTTAGATAACAATCATGTTTTCTTAGATGAAGATTCTTTAGTGATCGCCGACGAAAAAAATCCTTTGGCTATTGCGGGAATTAAAGGAGGGAAAAAAGCTGAGGTCGGATTTGAAACAAAAAATATTATTTTAGAATCAGCAAACTTTAATTCAACAGAAATTAGAAAAACTTCTCGTCGTTTAGGAGTGGCCACAGACTCTTCTAAAAGATTCGAAAATAAAATTACTCCGGAATTAGCTAATGGTGCGATGAATTTGGCGATAGAGATGATTTTGAAATACGCTTCTTCTGAAGATACAAAAGTTTCAGAAAAAATTGATCTTTATAAAAAGCCTTGGAAATCTTACCGCACGGGAGTTTCTTTATCAGAGATTAATTCGCTTCTCGGAGTGAATTTTTCAGAAAAGGATGTTTCGGAAGCTTTTGAAAAATTGAATTTCAATTTCAACTTAATTTCCCCAAGAGAAATAATTTTTGAAAAATCTCAAGAATTATTAAACAAAGCTTATAAATATGGAGCGAGTGTTTCTTTTGATGCTCCGGAAGAATTTGATTGCTCTTCGTTTGTCGCGTACGTGTATTCTTTCGCTGGTTTTTCTATTCCAAGAATGACCGTTGATCAATATGTCTTTTCTAACAAAATTGAAAAAGAAAATTTAAAAATAGGAGATTTAATTTTTGCTAATACCGGTCTAACCAGAAACCCAATTCATTTTAAAAGTCTTGAGTTTTTACCCGGAACAGAAGTGCCTTCTGGAGTAGACCATGTGGCGATTTATCTTGGTGATGGAAAAATTATTCACGCCACTGGACAAGGAAATATCGGGGTGATGATTGAAAAATTGGAGGAAAGCGAGAGATTTAAAAACACTATCGGTTACGGCTCCATTTTAAATTCGGAAGAAAAAAGATTTGCTATTCAAATTCCTCCAGAAAGACTTGATTTAAGAACTGGTCCAGATTTAATTGAAGAAGTGGCTAGAGTCATTGGCTATGACAAAGTCGTAGACAAAAAAATAGAAATTAAAGAGTTTGAGCCTAAAATAAATAAACAATACCAATTAAACACTTCCATCAGAAAGATTTTGTCGGAGATTGGATTTTCGGAAGTGATTACCTATGTTTTTTGTGATAAAGGAGAAATTGAATTAGAAAAACCCATTTCAGAAGATAAAAAATATTTACGCCCATCGTTAGAGTGGGGAATAAATTCAAGTTTCGAAAAAAATCTAAATAATATGGATTTGCTTGGTTTAGATTTTTTGAAAGTTTTTGAAATTGGTAAAGTTTTTTCTCATAAAGAAGAAAAAGAAGTCCTGTCTCTCGGAGTGATGAATAAAAATGGAATTAAGAAACCAAAGACTGGTGAAATCTTAGAGAAAGCTATTAAAACTTTGGAAGAAAAATTAAATTTAAAAATTAATCTTCAAATAGCACCAGAAACCAAAATACTGGAAATTGATCTAGAACAACTAGGAGAAAGTTTTGAAGTTGGAGAGGTTTATGAAAAACTGCCCGTTCTTTCAGAAAATGTTAAATATCGACCAATTTCTCCGTATCCCTTCATGCTAAGAGATATCGCAGTGTGGTTGCCTAAAAAATTCTCTTCAGAAGATATCTTAGAAATAGTTAAAGAACAGGCCGGAGATCTTTTGGTCAGAAGCTCACTTTTTGATGTTTATGAAAAGGATGAAAAAGTTTCCTATGCTTTTCATTTAGTTTTTCAGTCAAAAGAAAAAACTTTAACTGACGATGAAATTAACGAAATTATGGAAAAAATCACGAAAATTATCAATTCCAAAGAGGGCTGGGAAGTGAGATAATTTTTAAAGGAAATTAGTCATTTTAACCTTTATAAATAAGGCTTAAACAGATTATAAAAATTTGGTAATTAAAGATTTTTTTGATATAATAAACAATCAAATGTCAGAGAAAAAAGATATAAAAAAAGCCGCTGAAAGTTCTAAATATGGAGCAGACGAAATCACTATTTTAGAAGGACTTGACCCTGTACGAAAAAGACCGGGAATGTATATTGGAACAACTGGTCCAGAAGGTCTTCATCATTTAATTACAGAAATTTTTGATAACTCTCGGGATGAAGCGATGGGGGGCTATGCTAACCATATTGAAGTGGCTCTTTTACCTAACGGCTATGTTCGAGTGATTGATAACGGACGAGGAGTTCCAGTAGATAAACATAAAAAAACAAAAGTTTCGGCTTTAGAAACTATTATGACCACTCTTCACGCTGGTGGTAAATTTGGCGGCGATGATAGCGGGTATAAAATTTCCGGCGGTCTTCATGGAGTAGGGGCTTCTGTGGTTAATGCTCTTTCTGAACACACAATTGTTGAAGTTCACAAAGGTGGTGATAAATATAAACAAGAATATTCTTTTGGAAAGAAAAAATATTCTGTTAAAAAAGTTTCCAAAACTAAACATAATGGGACAGTGACAATGTTCAAACCTGATCCGGGAATTTTCGAGTCGGTTGAATTTGATTTTAAAGAAATTATTGACCATTTAAGACAACAAGCCTATCTCGTCAAAGGTTTAAGAATTACAATTCTTGATGCTAGAGAAGTAACGGAAAAAATCGATCTAGATAATATCATTTATTTAAAAGAAGCTAATTTTGAGGTACCAAGCGAAAGTTTTTATTTTGATGGCGGATTAGCTTCTCTTGTTAAGTTTTATAACAAAAATCAAAAGTCTATTAATAAAAATATTTTTTATGTTGAAAGGGAGGTTGAAAATGTTATCGTCGAGATTTCCTTACAATACATTGATGATATTTCTCCTCGGCTATTAGCTTTTGCTAATAATATTTATAACAGTGAAGGTGGGACTCATTTAACAGGTTTTAAAACCGCTTTAACAAGAACTCTTAATGCTTATGTTAAAAAGAATAATTTAGCTAAAGAATCCGATGCTGGTTTTACTGGCGATGATGTTTTAGAAGGGATTACTGCGGTAGTATCTATCAAAATGAGAGAAATTCAGTTTGAGGGTCAAACCAAAGCAAAATTAGGTTCGACCGAAGCTCGAGGAGCCACTGAAAGCATTTTCGGAGAAGCTTTTTCTGAATTTTTAGAAGAACATCCTGAAGATGGTAAAGCGATTGTTCAAAAAGTTATTCTGGCTCTTAAGGCTCGTCGAGCAGCGAAAGCCGCTAAAGATTCGGTCTTAAGAAAAGGAGTTTTGGAAGGCATGACTTTACCAGGAAAATTAGCCGATTGTCAGGTAAGAACTCCTGAAGAAGCAGAGTTATTTATCGTTGAGGGAGATTCTGCTGGTGGTACTGCTAAAACTGGGCGTGATCGACGAACTCAGGCGGTTTTACCTCTTCGGGGTAAAATTTTAAACGTTGAAAGAGCCCGTTTAGATAAAATGCTTTCTTCAGAACAGATTAAAAATCTTGTGGTTGCTCTTGGGGCAGCGATTGGAGACACTTTTGATATTACTAAATTACGATATCATAAAATTATTATCGCTACTGATGCCGACGTTGATGGTGCTCATATTTCTACTTTGATTTTAACTTTATTTTATAGATATTTTAAACCCATTATTGATGGAGGTTACTTGTATATTGCTCAATCTCCTTTATTTAAAGCCCAAAGAGGTAAGGAAATTCATTATTTGTATAGTGAGGAAGAAAAAAATGCATTAGTTGGTAATCAGGATGAATCAGAAGGAGAAGAGGAAGAAGGTGAGTTGGAAAACGATTCTTCGTCCGAAATGACAGAGTCGCTTGAGGAAAATGCCAAAGAAGAAGCTAAAACTAAAAAATCAAATGCTAAGTGGAGAGTTCAACGTTACAAAGGTCTTGGAGAGATGAACGCAAATGAGCTGAAAGAGACAACGATGGATAAAAACAATCGAGTCCTAAAACAAGTTAGTATTGATGATGCCGTAGAGGCCGATAAAGTTTTTGACATGTTGATGGGTACGGACGTTCCTGCTCGAAAATCTTTTATCACTAGTAATGCTAAAATGGCCAATATTGATTACTAAATTTATTTTTTATAAGACATGGTATTATTTTACCTAAATGAATAAATATCGTAGTTTTTTTCTGATTTCCAGTTTATTTTTTGCTATTTGCGAAACTACAAAAATATTAAGGCTCAAG
>CAZTQC010000025.1:0-6926 GCA_964615685.1 uncultured Candidatus Saccharibacteria bacterium | reverse complement strand
TTAATTAAAAATAATAACAACCTCTTAGACTTTGCCTATTATAACTTTTTTCATCTTTTTATAAAAGCCCTTTATCCAAAGACCGAAAGAAAAAACACCTCGTTTAAATGAGGTGTTTTTCCATTATTTTAGGTGTATCTATAAGCCGAATTCTGTTATTAGCAACCATTTATCTAGGCTGAAAATTACTTTTCAGCTCAAGCGGCACTCTACTCAAAAGTAGCTCGGCCTTGCACGTAGATAAGGATTTTGCCGTTTCAATTTTCAGATTTCTCTGTAAAATAACCCCCAAATTAATGAGGATCCCCCTTCTTTTCAGTCCGGGCGTCTCTGTTCGCACCTCTCAAGTTACCTTGGACGGGAGTTACCCGCTATCATTCTGCTATTTTCATAGCACGTGTTCGGACTTTCCTCCCCTGAAAAATTAAAATCATTCAGGAGTAGTTGCTCGATACACCTATTTCGTATTATAACACAAGTAATTCTTAAAGTTAAGGATTTTTTTATTTACTATTAGCCTCCTGAGCTAAAGCGTCATCAACTTCACACACTCCGGAAACACAAGCTAATTCTTTTTTAACGTCTGTTTGGTCAGTGGACTCATAAGCTAAAATTTTAGAAAAATCAATATGATTAATTTTTTCTAACATACCTTGATAGGTTTTCTCATCAATTTCTTCATAAGGAGCCAATTGGTAAACGTGGTCAGTTCGAGGCAAAAAAGAAAGTCCGCCGACCATGTCCCAATTTTCATAAACCCAATTCCCCACTTTAATCCATTCATCCTCACCGACAGAAATAGTCACAGAAGGATTGTGCTCGGTATAAAATTCTTTCACCATTCGCCAATGCTTTAATTGATCAATGGCGGAAAGGTCATTTTTGAAAACAGCATCTTTAGGAGCTTTCACTGGAAATTCCAAAACAAAAGTTGAAGCAGTTTCTTCGGTGTAACCAACTTCCGGATGATAAGGCACATTTTGATCTTTTAACATTTTGAACAAAGCGTCAGTTTTGGAAATCCGAATTCTTCGAATGTAGTATTGAGCGTGACGAGGATGCATACCGGAAGCGGAATCAACCACTTGCGAAGCGGTTCCGGAAGGTTTGACAGCAGTAATACAAGTTGATTCACCAATTTGTAATTTTTTAGCGTATTTTTGATTGACTTTAATGGCTTCCTTTTTGAGTTTTTTCAAAACTTCAGGAGTTCGAACAATTTTATTATCCCATTGTCCGGTCAAAGAAACTCCCAAAAGTCTTTCTTCTTCACAATTAGTTCTCCATTCTTTGGATAAATAAGGAAACTTAGTCAAAGTGGCCTGATAAGTTCCCAAAATTGTTGCTAAGCGAATTTTTTGTAAAAGAGTTTTTTCTGTATCTTCAGCGCGTACAACTACTTCAGTCAAATTACAAAACTGTTTGGACTTCAGAATAATTTCCCCGCAAGGATTAGTTCCCAATTTTTCAATCTCGTCACCTAAATAAGTGATTCTTCGAGCCGGTAATTGATTTTTTAATGAACCCCGATTAAAAATTCCCCTTTCTCCGGATTTACTTTCGATTAAAGCCAGCCATTCTTTCATAAATTCCTCATTGGTTGGTTTGTGATTATAGACTGCCGAATTATTAGCCATCGTTCTTTGGGGAGCCGAGTTCCAGAATTGGCCTTGTTTAGCATCTCGCATTAAATAATCATCTAAATCAGAAAGAGAAATCATCGCACTTCGACGCACTCCTCCCGACACCACAATCTGGCCAATCATACAACAAAGGTCATGAACATCTAAAGTAGAAAGTCGGCGACCTTGTTTGGAAATAATTTTTGCTCGGGCAAAATCATGTAATTGTCTCAAAGGAGCCGGTCCGGATGATTTTCCTCCCATAGTTTTTAAACGAGATCCTTCTGGTCTCAATAAGCTATAGTCAAAAATAACATCTTCTCCGTTGTACCATTTTTGTAAACCAAAAGTTAAAGAATCGGCCCAACCCTCTTTACTGTCTTCAATGACAAATTTTTCCGGTTTTTTGTCCAGTTGTTTTTTGATTTGGGGTAATTTTTGAATATTTTCTTCTTCAACTGAAAAACCCACACCGGTTCCACACATAGAGATATACATAATCTCGGCGAAGTCCGTTAATTTTTCTGGAGCAATAAAAGAACAGTTGTAAGCACAAACATTTGTCGCTCGAGTGGGCTTGCCGGCAAATTGAAGTAATCTCATTGAAGGCATCACTTCTTGATTCAAAATCCCCTCCCGAATTTCAGCGTAATCTTTTTTGGAAAATTTATCTCCCAGATTTTCTTTCATAAAATCAATGTATCGATCAACGGTTTCAATCCAAGTTTCTCGACGATTTTCTTCATCAATCCAACGAGAGTAAGTTCGATAATAAACCATCTCAGCTAAAGGATTTTTAAAATATTTTTTACTTTCGGTGGCCAAAAGTCTAACCTTCTCTGGAATCTTAACTTTTCGAGCGGCCCGAATTCGGGCTCTTTCCTCTCGATATAAAATATAGTGTTTAGAAGTTCTAACATAATTACTCAAAATTAATTGGTGTTCAACAACATCCTGCACTCCTTCCACGGACGGAATAAAGTTTTTAAAAGTTTTAGAAATTTTAACCAGCTCAGCGAAAACTTTACTTGCCACCACATCAGCTTCTTCTTTAGATCCCTCTTTGGAATTGACCATCGCTTTAAAAATAGCGTCCTCAATTTTTTCTAAATAAAAAGGAACGATTTTTCCGTCTCTTTTTTGAATCTGTTTAACTAAAGTGTTAGTTTTTCTTGGGGAATCGATGAATTTTTTTTTGACCATTTTTCTTATGTTATTTTTCTAAACTTGGCACTATTTTAACTCTTTTGACTGTGAATTAAATGTGGATAACTTTTAATTTGGGCATCAAAAAACAGAGCTTCTTGAATGTAAAGAGAGCCAAAATAAACTTCTTATAAAATAAGACTAAAAAAGCCTGAAATTAAAATAAAATTAAAAGGTCGCCAATTTGTATTCCCTCTTTTTCGATGAAACCGCTGGGAACTTCTAAAACATAGAGGGCTTTTTGTTTAGGAATAAATTTTTTTGGATAAGTTCGAGGAGAAATCTTTTCTTCTAAATGAACGACTTGCATATTACTCGAAACCCAAATAATATCTAAGGGAAAATTCATATCTTTCATCCAAATTGAATGAAAATCAAATTTATCAAAAAGAAAGAGCATCCCTTTGCCAGATTCGAGTGAATCAACAAAAGATAGACCATTTTCTCTTTTAAATGCTGTGTCAGCAATCGCCACTTCTACCACAGTTTCGCCGATCACAACATATTTTTTGGCTGAAAAAACGTCAATCGCTTTTCTTTGTTCATGCCAATAACTTTGTACTCCTGAAGCGGTAGCAAAAAATATAACAAAAACAAAAAAAGCGATAGTTGTTTTGAAAACTAAATCTAAATACCTTTTCAAAGTTTGCATGACTAAAATTTTTTATTTCCTTTTAAGAAGTTCACTCAAAATGGCAACCCTTAACCATTTAGCCTGCTTTTCCAAAAAAGAATCTTCCCCAGCTAAATAATGTAAACCTCGCCAAAAAACATTTTCAATTCGGCCGGTCTCCGTTAAAATCACTTCTGTCAAAGTATCTTTTTGGTTTAGAGAATATTCAATCAAACCGCTATGCGTGTCTGAACTCTGAGTTAATTTTAGAGAAAAATATTTCGGCGGTTTTTTTTCAATCAATTCATATTCTCGCCAAAGACCTTTTGGATAATTTTCTCGCCATTTAACAATACTGGTGCCCTGTTTTTCTAAAATTTCTAAATTGATCATGTCTTTTTTACGATCCGGATATTTAGAAATGTTAGAAATTAAATCATATAAATAGTCAGCTCGATAATCCAAGGTTAAAAAAAGAGAGGTTTTTATTTCCGGTCCAGCGCGAAAACCAAATAATAAAATGCCTCCTGTTAAAAAAGCAACAATAATAACGGTAGCTGATAAAATTTTAAACATCTTAAGGAAATTATAACAAAAATTGAGGTTGAAAAAGAAGGCTATTAACTTTTTTAAAAAAGTATTTCTAAATCATGATCATTTTTTGTCATTATTGTTTAGCCATCTCATCGCATCTTTCACATTATTAAATTCAGGAGAAATATTTTTTCCCTCTTCGGCATTTTTACTAGCTTTTAGTATTTCCTTCCAGACGGACTTCTTTATATCTTTATTAAGGTTGGTGTATTGAGTTGTTTTCATATAATGATAATATCAATATTTTATTTACGAGCAAACCACTTTTTGAAAGACAAATAAATGTTCGTGCATTATGAGCAAAAAATTAGATTCCTTTGATTTTTTAACCCAAAAACCCGTTGCTTTGCAATTGAATTGTTGTTTTATGATATCCTCTTTTAAAATAAAACCAGTATCTAGAAATTTTTGCATCACCTTAAAAGCGAGAGGTTGGTACATCTTCTTCCTTCGAGTATCTCCCATTAAAATCGCGCAGTATTTTTCTTTCTTTAAAACACGAAATAATTCTTTAGCAACTTTTTCTATCTCATTTACAAAAAAATCTATATCATGAATTTCAGACAAATCCTCTTTAATTTTACCCTCACTATATTTTATTATATCTGCATATGGAGGGTGGGTTAAAACAAAATCAATCTCTTCATTTTTAATAAAACTTAAGTTTCTAGCGTCACATTTAATAATTCTTTGTTTTGCCTTATTATCAACTTCAAATTCAAGAGACCTTTTCGTTCTCTCTAGAGCTTCTCGATTAATATCAATACAAGTAATGTGACGATTTAAAATTTTTGCTTCTATTGCAGTAGTGCCCCCGCCAATCATACAATCGAGTAAGTGATCTTTTTCTTTTGAATATCTTAAAATTAGATTTCTTACCACCTCTGGTGACCAATTTCCTCTCCAATCAGATTTATGTGTAGCCCAATTTCCTCGACGAGGAAAAGCCCAGACGGTACTACATTCTAGTTCAAAATTATCAGGGTGTAATTTTAGTTGTTTTTTATTTTTCATTCGATGATAATTCTGCTAAAAATTCTTTAAATTGACTGAGATTAAAGGTATATTTATTATTTTCAAAAGCCTCTTTCATTGGATTTTCAGCAGTTTTCCATCCCACGCCATCGGTGACCCAGATAAATTCAACTTTTTGATTTAAAATAAAATTATTAACTTTTTCAAATTCACCTGCAACAGCCTTAAGTTTAGTGCCTCCCGAACCATATAAATTAACTTCTATTAAATAAAGTTTATTATTTTTATCATCTAACAAGGCAAAATCAGATATTCTATTGCTTACATTATTTTTTACATCATAACCGAGAACATTTTTTATCTTTTTACTATTAGCCTGACTAACGAATGAAAAATTCATATTTTTTTCTGTAAAACTTTTAAGAATATTCTCAACAATTATTTCCATTAAATCCCCGGAACGATTTTTTCTAGCATGACTATCTAGACCCGCTTCAACTCCAAAAACATAATCATTAAGATCTGAAACATATTTATTTTTGAACAAATCTCCAAGTCCACTTGAATTAAAAAAATGAATCAATTCGAGACAGTCCTTATTACTGAGATCTTTTTTAGGATTAAATAAATCAAATCTAAAATCTGAAATTAATGTCTCCTCATTTAATATTTTAATTTCATTTATTTTTTTAATTCTAGTTGATATTAAAACAGGAAGGGCGCTTCTAATTTCAGGATATTTTTTCAATAATTGCAAAAACTTTGAATCTATATTTTCTTCACCTAATAATGAATTCAGGATATTTAAATGTAATTTTATTTCAAAAGCTTTTGTTTTTACTTTTTCAAAATCAACAAAATAATTCCAAGAAAAAAAGTCCTCGTTTAATGTTTTAATAAATTTATTAAAATCTTTCTTCATTTTTTTTAATAATTAGTTATCAACAGCTCCGTAATTTTGCCTCGACCAGAAGCTTTAGAATTGATCGAACGACCAGCCACAATTTTATTGATAGATACCCCTTTAAATCCAGAGTAGATATCGTTAATAAATGAAGTATCAGAATTTGATAGCATGACAAAACACCCTCTTTTATGTAATTGAATAAAAGTATTACGAAGCTCTATTTGTTCTTTATTTAAAAAAGCTTCCTTGGTGTAAGAAGTAAAAGAAGAAGTTTTACTCACGGGATAATATGGAGGATCAAAATAAACAAAATCACCCCTTTTTGCCTTCTTGAGTACCGATTTGTAATCTTGATGTTTTATTTCAACAAATTGGAGGGCCTTCGACACTTTTCTTAAATTAATTTCATCACAAATTAATGGGTTTATATATCTTCCATAAGGAACGTTAAAGTCGCCTTTGCTATTAACTCGATACAAACCATTAAAACAAGTTCTATTTAAGAAAATGAAACGAGACGCAATTGCAACATTTGTAAGTGTGTCTGGATCTTGAGATCTGACTTTAAGAAAATAACTTTTATCATTTTTATGCTTTTTCAGAGATTTAATTAATTCTTCGACATTGTCTTTTATAACATTGTAGGTAATAATCAGTTCTTTGTTTAAATCAGAAATAAAACCTTTCTCTGGAAGAAGATCAAAAAATACTGCTCCTCCCCCAACAAAAGGCTCGAAATATTTTCCCTTTTTTATATCAAATTTTTCTGGAGGATAAAGATTTAATTTTCTAAATTGAGCCAGTAACTGTCTCTTACCACCGACCCATTTTACAAATGGCTTCGGTTTTTCTGCAATAATTCTAGCTGAGTCTTCTAATAAATTTTTCTTATCTGCAAGTAGGAAAACTTTATGGGCATAAATTCTGTTTACGTCAAAGGTTTTTTGAATATCTAATATTGATTTTTTTTCAGAGATTGTCATAACTAAACAAATTTTAACATAAAATA
>CAZTQC010000024.1:0-6965 GCA_964615685.1 uncultured Candidatus Saccharibacteria bacterium | reverse complement strand
AATAACCCGTTACTTCATCCCTACAAAAGAAATAATTGGGAGGAAGTTTCAGCTTGTAACGGATGTCCTATTGAATATAAAAAAGAAATTTATGTTGTGTATAGAGCGATCGCCAATCCAGACCAAGTTAAAAGCCCAAAATTATTTCAGTCAACAATTGGTGTTGCTAAAAGATTAGGGAGTTGTTCTTTTGTTGATAGAAAACAATTCATTTTTCCCGAACAAGACTGGGAATATTACGGATGTGAAGATCCAAGAATTACAAGGATGAATGGTAAATTTTATACTTTTTACACAGCTCTATCTAGCGATAATTTGGGACCAGATTCAATCAAGGTCGGCGTTGCCATCAGCAAGAATTTAGATACTGTTGATGAAAAACATTTGGTTACTCCTTTTAATGCAAAAGCTATGGCGATGTTTCCAGAAAAAATTAACGGAAAATTTGCAGTTATTTTGACCGCAAATACTGACCAACCGCCAGCTAGTGTTGCCGTTTATCAATTCGACAAAATAGAAGATTTGTGGGATCACTCAAAATGGAATAAGTGGTATAAAAATTTATTCAAAAATACAATTGACTTACGACGAGAAGAAAGTGACTTAACTGAGGTTGGTGCTCCTCCAATCAAAACCAAAGATGGTTGGCTGTTAATTTATTCTCACATTCAAAATTATTTTTCAGATCGAGAAAAAATTTTTGGCATTGAAGCGGTTCTTTTAGATTTAAAAGACCCCCGCAAAATTATCGGTCGAACAGAATATCCATTTATGGTTCCCGGACAACTTTATACAAAATATGGTTTCGTTTCCAATGTTTCGTTTCCGACGGGAGCGGTAGTTAAAGGTGATGAATTGGAAATTTATTATGGAGCAGCTGACACGACTACTTGTACGGCAACCTTAAGTTTAAGTCTGTTATTAAGAGAATTAAAATTCAGTACCCAAAAACAAGTTTTTGAAAGGGGTACTGAAAATCCAATTCTTAGTCCGGTTCTTGAAAACGAGTGGGAGAATAAAAATGTTTTTAACCCTGGAGCAGTTAAAATTGGTAATAAAAATATCATTTTGTATCGTGCTCAATCTACCAACGGCACATCAACAATTGGTTATGCTGAAAGTAAAAATGGAACACATATTGATTATCGTCATCCAGAACCCTGTTATGTTCCACGCTCAGATTTTGAAAGTAAAAAAGGAGGAGAGAATTCTTTTTCTGGATGTGAGGATCCGAGATTAACCATTATCGGTAATAAAATATTTATGTGCTACACCGCTTACAACGGTGTTGATGCTCCAAAGATTGCAATTAGCTATATCAATAAAAAAGATTTGGCTAGCCGAAAATTTAATTGGTCCGATCCTGTTGTTATTTCACCTCGTGGTGCCGACGATAAAGACGCTTGTGTTTTGCCTAAAAAATTTAAAAAAGGGTATTTCATGATTCATCGAATTCAATCACACATTACTGGTGATTACGTAAATGATTTAAGCTTTACACCGAATGAAATTGACACCTCATTGGAAATTTTGGAGCCACGCAAAGGCATGTGGGACAGCAAAAAAGTTGGTCTATCTAGCACACCCCACCTAATCAAAGATGGTTGGTTAATGTTTTATCACGGAGTTTCTGATAATGGTATTTATAGAGTTGGTGCGGCTCTATTAGACAAAAACAATCCTACAAAAGTTCTTGGTCGGTCAGCGCTGCCAATTTTCGAACCGAAAGAATGGTATGAAATAGAGGGTGAAGTTCCTAATGTGGTGTTTCCTTGCGGATCAATTATTGATGGTCAAAAAGTCTTCATTTATTATGGTGGAGCCGATCGACATGTTGGCGTTGCTAAAGCTAATTTGAAAGATATCTTAAAGGGTTTGAAATAAAAAATACCAGCAGTGATTTCAGATGGTTTTTTATCACCTCACATAAGTTTTCTGATATTTTCAACAAGAATATTGAACCTATGTATCGCAAAGATAACCCTTGGGATATTGAAATAATGAACGAAAAAGTTTTGAAGATTACGGAACATTTTATGTCATAACTCAGTTGAAAAAGAAAACCACCTCCGAAGATCTGGTTTTCTTCGTGGCGGTTTAGCCGGTCATTTTGATTCCAATTGCAACAAGTGTGATTACACCAACCGTTGCGATTGTCGCCTGAATGACCAACAACATGAGTAATATCAATCCGATTGTCTTTTCATTCATTTGATTTATCCCCTTTCTTCTTTATGATTTCCGTATAATATATTAAAGTAACTATCGTGATAAGTCAAGTCTTGTGACATTAAAATTTTTAACGAATTTCAACTTCGGAACTAATTTTTTAACAAACTACTAAAATATTATGGGCTTTTATATTTTTTACTTCTTTTAATTCAATAATCATGTTGTTCTTTTATAATATCTCTTATCAATGATACAGCTATTGTAAACGCTTTAATTCTTCGTACGAGCAATGTATGCTGAGAACTTCCTTCTTTTAATTTTGGAAGAACTTTCTCGCATTTGCTTATTGTTGAAGTTATTGCCTTGTCTGCCTCTTTTAATTCCTCTGTCGTAAACATAATAATAGAAGTATAGCAAGAGTTGGAACATTTTTGTAGGAATTAAAATTAAAAGCGATTTGTAGTTTAGAGGTTTTTTTGGGGCTATTTCCTTAGGTGACACTTCAGAACTAAAGAAAAAGAAAACCGCCCTCTCAACGGTTTTCCTGTTGATTGAACGGTTGTTGTTACTGCTGACCCAAGCTGAGCTCTTTCAGCTTCTCGGGTGCGAGTTTGTGGTGCCGACTCATTCGAGAGAGTTGGTCCCAGAAGCCTTGAGCGGGATCAAAGGGAAACGCGAAGCACTCGAAGACCTGATTGAGCTTTCGCTCACTGGCATGTTATGCTTCCTTTCTTGTTTTATTATTGATTGTCTCCGAGTAGTGACATTCCCCGATACCAATGATGGCCGAGGCACTGTTCGTTGAGATCGAACACATGTTCCTCGCCAACAAAGTCGGCGAAGTTATTGCGTTCAATTTTGTTTACATACGTGAAGTGTTCATCTCGCACGAACGCGGGGCCGCGACCGCCGTAAAAACGACGCTCGTCGACGTACGCCCTATGGAGACATGACTTCAGAAACGGGACCGCAATCTTTGCATACCGTCCGCCGTAGTGCATGATCCAGACAGGTTTATCTTCGTGCCAGATCGTCGTCGAACCTGCGCTCCTGTCGGAGAGCGGGGTCACGAAGTAGGTATCAAGCACCCGGAAGTCACCCAGAACGAAGGGTATTGTCTTCGAGTTGGGAAGCTCCTGAATCTTGATCTTCTGGACGTCTTGTGCCCAGCCCGCTGTCATTGCCTCAAAAAAGACATCTTGAATGGCCTGTAAAGTTGGTTGCATATCTCACCTCTTTCTGTATTAAAGAACTGGCGAGATAATACAATAAATAATGATACTTAGCAAGTAGATCGTAATCCTTCAATAATTTGGAAACACTCGCGCAATTATTAAACAAGTGTTTTCAAGGTATCGGTTAGAATATGGCTATAAACTTGAATTCTAATCCGAATGTAAATAAAAAAAGTTTGAATTTTAAATTGGGGGTTAAAATAAAATGGCTAGAAATAAGGTTTAGGGGTTTGCTCGTTATACTGAACAAGTTCACAACTCTTAATCGGAAGAAAATAAAAGGAGAATTTGAGGAAAGTTGGATTTTCCAGGTATCTCCTGAGTTAGAACTTCAAAACCAAAATAAAAAACAAACCCACCAGAGCGATGAGTTTGTTGTGGTGGGTTAGATCTCAGGCAGGAAAGTCTCCCGTACATTTTTCACCTGCTCTTCTCTTGGGTTTGAAAAGACCAAAAGAGAAAAAACAGGCGTAGTCTGAAAGAACAGAAAACCATCTGGGGCGATAGACATGATCACCAAAAGATGTCACAGATGATTCAGTTATAAACTGGATAATTTTTTTCATGTTTAGCAATCCTTTCTATCTTTTAGATTATCATAAAATAAAAAAATAACACCTTACTTTGCTTTATGAGCACTTCGCCGACTGCGTTTAGTTCGAACCTCTGTCATGCAAAACATAGCTTAAAAAAAAGGGGAGGGGGAGTTACCACACATAGCTCTCGCTATTATAAATTTTAAAATTGTCTTTCAATTGAAAAGTTTACATTAATTTGTTATTTTATAAGAATATGAATTCAGAACCTAGTATTAGCTTTCTAGAAAAAGAAATCAAAATTTTCCTATCAAAAGCTCAAAAAGAAGGCCTAGAATCTGGCAGAAAGTTTTACACAACAAAGTTGGAACCATTAGTCGTGAAAATAAAAAATACAAACCAAGATTATTATAATAAGAATAGCGAATATTTTATTGAAATATATGAAATGTTATATATTCACCCCAATTTCTCTAATCCCGTTCGTAATTTAAGTGAATCAATTTCCATTATCAATGAGATGTTTAAAAAAACTGGGTAAAAAATTACCCAGTTTTGTTTATGTGTCATGAGCTCCTGTCGGAACCCTTTTCTCCACCATAGTATTCTTTATATTTTCCTGACGAAGTGTCGAGGTTGAAGGATCTGTGTTCGTGAGAAGATCCACCATGGTGTGTGTATTTATCAGCTGTAATTTTGGAGTTATCTTCCTTACTTTGCCTCACGCGGACACTTCCTTCGGATTCTGAGTCCGAGCGAAATAATGAACTAAATAATCCCATTTTCTCATTCCCTTTCTTAATGTGCTTTATTTATATCAAGATTTATTTTTGATTTTAAGATTAAAGTAGCACAAAGAATTAAAAAAACAATACAAGTTAATCCCCAAGTCGACTGAGAATATTTTTGCTCCCCTTACTGGACGAGTTCA
This sequence comes from uncultured Candidatus Saccharibacteria bacterium, assembly GCA_964615685.1. Classification (GTDB taxonomy): domain Bacteria; phylum Patescibacteriota; class Minisyncoccia; order Phycocordibacterales; family JAACPR01; genus CAZTQC01. The sequence continues at coordinate 2,091 of CAZTQC010000024.1, read as the reverse complement.
GAACTATAAACTGGAAACAAATTGAAGTTGAGATAAGAAAATTTGAATTTAAATAGATACTTTAACTATATTTGAAAAATGATTTACAAAATAATTAAATCGTTCATTTGATTGTTCTATAGATGATTGCGCATATAAATCTAACACTTCTTTTAGTTGTCTATTTAAATTACTAGTCATTAAATATTCCCTTAAAGCATTCTTGTCAACTTTATCCCAAAAATGTTTAGGTAAACCTGTTGTACCATTGTGTACACCTTCAACAAATCGTTTTGTTAACATTTTTACATATTTATCTTTATTTTCTGGATGAAAATAAATAAAAAGAAAATCATTACCTTCAAAAATTTTATCTAAAGTCTCGTTGTGAGCTAGAGCACCTTCAATAACTATTTTCTCGTTTTTATATTTTAGTATTTCTTCTCTAGCTTTTTTAACAAAAGCATTTATCCAATCTTTTCGTTCACCTCCACGATATACTTGGAGAAAAATCTCGCCAGTATTTTCTTTTGATTCATGATTAGCCACACTACTCATTACCAGTTTATCTAATTCGATTATTTTATAACCTAATTCATCATGTAGTTTTTTTGCAAAGGTTGATTTACCTGTTGATGTTTTTCCTGTAAGAAAAATGGCATCTGGAAACCTTTGTTTAATTAAATTAAACACATTGTCTACTCTCATAATCATTTAATAATACATAAAAACTGTTAGATTTTAGAAAAGTTTACTACCATTAGGTACTTTTCTTTCTGGTTGTATTAGTACAACATCTCCATTTTCATCAGCAAAACCAGTAGTTAAACATTCTGACACAAATGGACCAATTTGCTTTGTTGGGAAATTGACAACACCAACCACCTGCATTCCAACAAGCTCATCTTTTGAGTAGTGGTTTGTGATTTGGGCACTTGATTTCTTTATTCCAATTTCTTCTCCAAAATCAATCTCGAGTTTATAGGCAGGTTTTCTTGCTTCAGGAAACTTGTCCGCTTTTATTATCGTGCCAACACGAAGTTCTACTTTTTCAAAATCATCCCAAGTTATTTCTTTCATATTAAAATCATATCACAGTTCGAAATCCTGTCAGGGTTATAAAAATTTCTTATTGAAAAATAAGGCTAAAATTAAGGCTCCGCGGACTGGATTCGAACCAGTAACCTACCGGTTAACAGCCGGTTGCTCTACCGTTGAGCTACCGCGGAATATTTTGTTCTCGTTTTTTAAAATTAAAAAATTAAAAATGAAAACTAGAAAAATAATAACAAAAAATAAATAAAAATCAATGAATGATATAATGGAAGAATGTATATTCGAGTAAAAGCTAAGACTGGCCAAAAAAAAGAATTTTTTAAGCAAATCAACGAGAACACTTTTGAAGTAAGTGTTTGTGAAAAGGCTGAAAGAAATTTGGCCAACCAGAGAATTTGTCAGCTTTTATTTGCTCATTTTTCCCAACCGGCCGGTGGAGTCAAAATTATCAATGGTCATCACAGCCCCGTCAAACTTTTAAAAGTAGGGAAGGATTAGATTTTTGTTGGAACTAAAAAATTAAAGAGTTATAATTAAAGATATTATAAGTCGTAATAAAAAATATCATGGCCACTTTTAAAATAAATCTTAGAGCAGATAATTACGAATTAAATGAAGGAATTAAGAATTTTGTTAATGATAAAGTTTATGCTTTTGAAAAATTCCTGCCTATTTCTGAAAAAGAAGAAGTCATTGTCGATGTTGTTTTGGCAAAGACTACACAACATCACAATAATGGAGAGATTTATCGAGCTGAATTTGCTTTGAAATATAAAAAAGAATTTAAACATTCAGAAATTATTTCAGAAAATATGATTTCTTCTATTGAAAAAGCTTGTGAAGAAATTAATCGACAAATTTTAAAAACCAAAGAGAAAAAAATAAATCTTTTTCGAGCTGGTTCAGAAAAAGCTAAAAAATGGTTAAGATTTCGTTCAAAAGAAGATTAAAAAATAGTTTATTTAAAAAATCTTTTCATTTTTGATTTTGTTGAAAGACAGAATAGTCCATTTCCTTTTTTCCTTCCGGAATAACTTTGGAAATAATAAATTTTCC
>CAZTQC010000023.1:0-6987 GCA_964615685.1 uncultured Candidatus Saccharibacteria bacterium | reverse complement strand
TAAAAAATTTTGGCAAGACGCAATTTATTTTGCGGTGGTTTTTTTAGCTGTCTTTTTTATTACCTTCATTATTTTGTATTTTTTGAATTTAATTCCTGGAACTTCTGAACCAATTAGAAATGTGAATGATTTTAATTCTGATTTTGAGGAACAAGATCCTAGATACGACCCCCCTAAAAATTTAACTCGAACTGTTCCAGACAAGGTCGAAATTCCGAAAATTGGAGTCAATTCCGTTATCGGTAAACCGAACACCCAAGACGTGGCTGTTCTTGATTCATTTTTAACAAAAGGGGCTGTTTATTATCCCGGTTCAGGAACTTTAGAAGAGGGGAACATTTTTCTTTTTGGCCATAGTACAGGATTTCGAATAGTCCAAAATCAAGCCTATAAAACTTTTAATGATTTAAATAAGTTGACCGCTGGAGATGAAATTGAATTAACTGCCAATGGTCGAAAATATATATATGAAGTTACCTCTGTGATTTTGGTAGACGAAGACCGGGCTCTAGTTGATTTTTCCGACGATGAAAAAAAGCTAACGATCTCTACCTGCAACACCTTCGGACAGAAGCAAGAGAGATGGGTGGTTGAAGCTAGACCTCAATAGAAAGACTTACTCGAGTGATTTGATGAGTTGGGAAATTATTGACATGGTTTCTGAAAGGTAGTATAGTTTGGAAAGAAGATTAAGAAAGTTTTTCTTTCAAGATCTATTTAAAAACTAAAAAGCGAGGCTGCCTTATGAAAGGAAGAAGGGAAGTAATCAACCGGTTAAGAATGTTACGGTGGGGGGGATTTCTGATATTCTTACCAACCATTTTTTTGGTCATCTCCGCCACAGTCATTATCTTCTCGGCGTCGTTTCCTTCAATGGGAAATTCTTTAACAAAAGAAAAAAGATTCGCTGAAGAATCGGTTGATGTTTTACAATGTTTATCTTTATCAACTCGCTCCTCATCTTCTTTCGAAGTCGAGGAATGGGTTGATTTAAAAGAGTTCGGGGGAAAAGAGGGTTATTTTTTACCCCTAATTGATAGTTCCTTAGGATCGATTCCTCTGGGGACTTTCACTTCTCCTCCACCAGTCTTACTTACAAAACAGGAAAGGTGGTTGAAGCCTTATTCAACGGATCTTGGGCCTTCTCTTGAAAGATTTCAAGAGAAAACCGAAAGAATTTGGATTAAGGTTATTGTGGAATAGTTTTTATTAAATTCAAAACCCAAAAACGAGCTTTTAACTGAGCTCGTTTTTTTATTGACATACTTATCTATTGTGATATAATAAAAAAAGAGTAGAGGTTTGAACTTTAATTTTGAAAAAGGAGAAAAAGTGAAAATTTTCAGGGCAATTCTATTGACTCTTTTAGTGGTTGCAGTGGCAATGGTTGGAGTTTATGGATTTTTTGAAATAAAAAAAAATCAAGAAAGGAGTGACGAGTTAGAAAGAGAGTTAACAAAATATCGAGAAACTGAAAAATTGAAAGAAATTCAAGATAATGAGGAATTGAAAGAGAGGCTCGAGAAGGAGAAGGAGGAAAAAGATAAAATTCTTGCCCAATTCAAATATGAATATGGCGTCTCCACTCGTTACCAAGGGCGAACTCTTGAAATTCATGTAGACTCTTGGCTGGATCTAAAAAAGTTCGGCGGCAAGGCAGGTTATTATGTCCCTTTGAAAAATAGGAAAACAGGGGAAACTATCTTGGGGACAGCTTCTTATCCTCCGGCTATTTCAATTGAGGATGGTTGGAGATGGATTAAGCCTGTCCCGGCAGAGCTGGGGCATCCTGAACTCATTGGCCTCCAAATAAGGCTCGATCGGATCTGGGCCAAGGAGCGTCTTATTGATGTCGTCAATCCGGATGTACTTTAAAGTTTTCAAAACCTAAAGACGAGCTTTTAACCAAGCTCGTCTTTTTATATATATTGACTTTATCTCTTTTTTAGTGTATAATTTCAAAAGCTATAAATCGTATGAATTTGGTTAAAAAATCAAAAAAAAATCTCTTTTTAGGAAGTTTCACCATAACTTTGTTGCTTTTTCCTGTAAATGTCATGAAAGCAGATTCAATAAATTTAAATAATATCTATGACACATATACACCCAGCAACACCTATGACACATATACACCCAGCAACACTTATGACACATATACACCCAGCAACACTTATGATACTTACACCCCAAGCAACACTTATGATACTTACACTCCGAATGACCATATCTATAATGCAACACCAGTCTATAATGCAACACCAGTCTATAATGCAACACCAGTAATTTATCAAAGTGATTATTATTATGGCGGGACCTTATATTATTCCGCTGGGTATTATTATGGTGGTGGCTATAACTATGGATCAGATTATCATTACGGCTCTGATTATAATTATGGATCTAATTACAATTACAGCTCAGATTATAGCTACGGTTCTGATTATAATTATGGGTCTAATTACAATTACAGTTCAGATTATAGCTACGGTTCTGATTACGATTACGGCTCAGATTATGGCTACGGTTCTGACTACGATTATGGCTCAGATTATAACTATGGCTCTGATTACAGCTATGGATCTGATTATGATTACTCTTCAAACTACGATTACGGCTCAGATTATAACTACGGTTCTGATTACGATTACGATTCCGATTATAGCTACGGCTCTGATTACGATTACGATTCCGATTACAGCTATAGCTCAGATTACGAATATGGCTCAGACTATAGTTACAGTTCTGATTATAACTACGGACAGTTAGCGAGTGCTTCTTCAGTTTATCTAAACCAAGTACCATACACCGGTCCGGAAGATGTTGCTAAAACAATTGGTTTGGTTAGTTCAATTCTTATTTGGTCTGGAATTGTCGCCTACTTTTTCTTAAATAAGAAAAACAAAAGACAAGTATCTCAAAAAATTGCCAATTTTAAAGAAGCTAACTTGGTCAAGAAATTAGCTTAAGAATTCTTAATTTTATTCTACTTTTCTTTTGAAATTTTAGTTGTAAAATCCTCCAAACTCATCATTCCAAGATTTCCTTCCTCTCGACTTTCTACAGTAATTTTATTTTCCGCAATGTCTTTGTCTCCAATTACAATGAAATATGGCAAACGTTCTTTTTTGGTTTTCTTAATCTTTTTGTTGAAGTTATCATCTGAATCATCAATTTCAACTCGAAAACCTTTTTCCTTTAAATTTTGATAAACCTCGCGAGCCGTTTCCGATTGAGTTTCTGAAATAGTTAGAATTTTAACTTGAACAGGAGATAACCATAATGGAAAATTTCCGGCAAAATGTTCAATAAGAATTGCCATAAATCTTTCAAAAGAACCCAAAATGGCTCGGTGAATCATCACTGGAGTTTTTTTCTGACCATCTTTATCAGTGTATTTTAAATCAAAATTTTGAGGCATATTAAAGTCTAGTTGAATTGTAGCCAATTGGGTTTCGCGACCTAAAGCGTCTGTAAACATGTAATCCAATTTTGGTCCATAAATAGCAGCTTCACCTTCCACAACTTTAGCGTTCAGATTTAACTCGTCTGAAACCTCCTGCAACATTTTTTCAGATTTTACCCAGTTTTCTTCTGTACCGATATAAGCATTTTTATTTTTAGGATCTCGAATTGATAAAGAAACCCAGTGGTGACCAAACATACCTAATTCGGTGTAAAATTCTTCGATAATTTTAGCAAAAGTAGCGGCCTCGCCTTTAATTTGGTCTGGAGTACAAAAAGTGTGTCCGTCATCAACCGTAATTGAACGCACCCGAGTTAGGCCACCAATTTCTCCCGGTTTTTCATCTCGATATTGCATTGTTGATTCAAAATAGCGAATTGGCAAATCACGATAACTTCTTGGTTCAGAAGCATAAATCTGAGTATGATGAGGACAATTAACTGGTTTTAAAATGAATTCATCGAAGTTGCTGGTGACTTTCATTAATTCTTTACCAAATTTAGCAGCGTGACCAGATGTTTCGTAAAGTTTTAATTTAGCTAAATGGGGAATAGAAACTTCTTCTCCACCATATTTTCGACTGATAGCAAAAAGTTTCTCTTTTAAGGCATTACGAATGGCGGTTCCTTTAGGAGTAAACATTGGCAAACCCGGACCAACTAAATCAGAAAAAGTCCACCAATTCATTTCTTTTCCGATTTTTCGATGATCTCGTTCCTTGGCTTCTTCTAATTTGTTTTTATAAGTCTCTAATTCTTCTTTGGTTTCAAAAGCCAGACCGTAAATTCGAGTTAACATCTTATTTTTTTCGTCACCTCGCCAATAAGCTCCGGCGGTTTTAACAATTTCAAAAGCTTCAGGATTTATTTCAGAAACATTTTCAATGTGTGGTCCCGAGCACAAATCAACAAAATTCCCGGTTTGGTAAATTGAAAGAGTTTCGCCATTTTTAATTAATTCTTCCAATATCTCAATTTTATAAGGATTGTCTTTGAAGATTTCTCTAGCTGTTTTTTCATCCAGTTCTTTTTTCTCAAAAGTAAAATTTTTATTCGTGGCTTTCTTAATTCCTTTTTGAAAATTTTTCAATTCTTTTTCTGTTGGAATTTTTCCTTCACTAAATTCAAAGTCGTAATAAAAACCGTTTTCAATCACTGGCCCAATGGCTAATTTCACCTCTGGATCAAATTTTAGAACTTCCATTGCCAAAAGATGACTTAAGGAGTGTCGAACTCGATCAACTTTATTATTGTCTTTCATATTGATGTTAAGTCTAGCAGAATCAAAAAAGATTTTAAAGCAACTTTAAAACTTTTTAAATTTCTGATTTTTTTATTAAATTATCTAATTTTTCAACTTTTTCAACCAAAACGCTAAATTCGTCATTTCGATAAGAGGTTTTACCTTTCACAATAATACAATTGCCAGCTTGAAGAATGTTTTTATTTTTGGCGTAAACCTCTGGAAAAAGAATCACTTCTGCGGAATCATTCAAATCGGCTATTTTTACAAAAGCCATCTGATCGCCTTTTTTGGTTATGATTTCTTTCACTGTTTCCACATGGCCCAATAATTTAACAGTCATTTCTGCTTGGGCCTCTTTTTTAATTTCGCCGATATTCGTTTCTATATTAGGAAAATCTTTTTTAAATTTATCTAAAGGATGTCCACTAAGGTAAAGTCCTAACAATTCTTTTTCCCAATTCAATTTTTGTTCTTGCGAAGTAGGGGAGACCTTTTTTAATTTTAAAAGAGGGATAGTATTTATATTGCTATTAGCAAAAAGATTTTCTTGAGAACCAGAATTTTTAGCAACCTCTTTATTAAAAGTTAAAATTTCCTCCAAGTTTTCAATCATTTCATTTCTTTCTCCTAAAGAGTCTAATGCTCCTGTTTTGATTAAGGCCTCTAAAGATTTTTTATTAAAACTTCGACTTTGAATTCTAGAAATAAAATCTTCCAAAGTTTTAAAAGGTCCGGATTTTTTTCTTTCCTCAATAATTTCATGAGAAATTCCGGCTCCAAAATTTTTAATTGTAGTTAAACCGAAACGGATTTTTTTACGAACATTTTCTTTATCGGAAACAACTGTAAAATCTTCAAAACTTTCATTAATGTCTGGAGGTAAAATTTCAATGCCCATTTTCTGGCACTCGACTACCATTTCCGCAATTTTTTCTGTTTCTCCCGCATCGGCTGTTAGAACGGCTGCCATATAAATCTCGGGGTAATTAGCTTTTAAATAAGAAGTTAAATAAGCTACTCGACCATAACTGGCGGCGTGACCTTTATTGAAACCATAGGCAGCAAAAGTTTCAATTGATTCCCATAATTTTTTAACTTTTTCTTCAGATAAGCCTCCTACATTAACACAACCCGTTGTGAATTTTTCTTTTTGTTGGGCCATAATTTCCGGGATTTTTTTACCCATCGCCTTACGAAATTTATCAGCTTCTCCCCATGAATACCCGGCAAAATTAACAGCGATCAACATAATGTCATCTTGATAAATTAAAATTCCAAAAGTTTTACCGATAATTTTTTCAAATCTTTCATCGAGATAAACAACTTTGCTGGGATCATGTTTTCTTTCAATGTAATCAGGAATGAAAGCTAATGGTCCGGGTCGATAAAGAGCTACCATCGCGTTGATATCATTAATATTGCTGGGCTTGAGTTCTTTCAAAAACTTTGTCATTCCTTGACCGTTTAATTGAAAAGTGGCGGTAGTTTCTCCTCGCGAAAGCATGGCATATGTTTTGGGATCATCCAAGGGAAAATCATTCACATTCAAATCTTGGCCCTCTATTTTTTTAATAAGTCTTAGAGCATCTCCAATAATTGTCAGATTTTTTAAACCAAGAAAATCAAATTTTAAAAGACCAATTCCGTCTTCACCTACGGCATGCATATCATACTGAGTGATTAATTTCTTTTCGCCTTTAGGATCGAACTGAACAGGCACATACTCTGTTAATGGTTCTGGGGAAATAACGACTCCGGCCGCATGAACTCCAATATGTCTAACACAACCCTCAATTTTTTGCGCCATCGAAATGATTGTATTAGCATCCTCTTCATTTTCATAAATTTCTCTGAGCTCTGGAACATCTTCCAAGGCTCGTTTAATTGTCATGGGAAAGCCTTGAGCTCCCATTGGAATTAATTTAGCAATTCGATCAGCCACACTATATTCAAATCCCATCGCTCGAGCGACGTCTCGAACAGAACCTCGAGCCAGCATGGTTCCGAAAGTCCCGATTTGAGCGACATGATTTTCGCCATATTTTTCCCGACAATAATCGATTAATTCATCTCTTCTCGTATCAGCAAAATCCATATCAATATCAGGAGCGGAGGGTCTTTCCGGATTTAGAAATCTTTCAAAAGGCAATCCGAATTCAATAGGATTAACATCAGTAATTCCGATTAAATAACAAACAAAAGAGCCAGCGGCTGATCCTCGAGTGTTGCTTTGAATTTTTAATTCTCGAGCTTTAGAAAAAATATCTGCCACCACCAAA
>CAZTQC010000022.1:0-6998 GCA_964615685.1 uncultured Candidatus Saccharibacteria bacterium | reverse complement strand
TTTTGTGACCCTACCGGGAATCGAACCCGGATTGCCGCCTTGAGAAGGCGATGTCCTAACCGTTAGACGATAGGGCCATTTATTTATTACCAAAAACTATATCAAAAAATTAGCGAGATAACCATTCCGGTTCTTGGCGAACCAATAATTTTTTCGCTTTTTGAGGTTCTTTCATGATTTCCTTGATAATCTTTTCAGTACGAATTCCTTGCGAGCCCTTGACTAAAAATAAGCCTCCCTCTTTTTGGGCTTGCAATTCTTTAATAAAATCAATGGAAGTTTCGCTAATTTTAAACATTTTAATTTTTTTAGCACTCATTCCGGCGTCGATTGCCGCTTCAGCAATCGTTTCAGCTCGAAAGCCGACAGTGATCAAAAAATCAATTTTGCTTTTAGCAATAATTTCTCCAATTTTGCGATGTTCATTATAAGAATATTTTCCAATTTCCAACATGTCACCAAGAACAACCACTTTTAAATTATTTTTTTCTAAATCTTTAAAAGTTTCCAAAGCTTTTAAAACAGCTAGAGGAGAAGCATTATAAGAATCATCTAAAATGATCGAATTATTCTTTCCGGGTATTAAATTCATTCTTCCAGGAGCAGGACGAAAATTATTTAAAGCTTCACTTGATTCAATCGGAGAAATTCCTAAAGAAATTCCTACCAAAACAGAAATCATGGCCGGATAAACATATTGCTCACCAACCACTCCATCTAATTTAACCGGAAAAACATTTCCATCAAAATTCAATTTGAAATTGATGCCAACTGGTAATTTGTTATCGTCGAATTGATGATAGATAATCCGATAATGTGAAGCTGTTAAATCGGCAGGTTCGGAGATTCCGTAAGTATAAACTTTCTGTTGGGCGCTCGATTTCAACTTAATCACATTTTTGTCATCTGTATTTAAAATAATTGCCCCGCCATCATTCACGTAATTCATTAATTTACTTTTCTCAAACATCAAATCTTCGGGGGATTCAAAAAATTCAACGTGAACAGGAACTTCTCCAAAAGCGGTGAAAACGGCAATCTCTGGTCTAACCCAGGAAGCAATTGAATCCATATCGCCAGGATGATCTATCCCCATTTCTAGAACTAACCATCGAGGATATTTCGCAACATAAATTATTTTCAACAAACCCAAACAAATAATTTTTAACCAAGAAAGAGGATTGTTCCAGCCAGATTCAAAACCTAGAATAGTTAGCGGTAAACCAATTTCGCTATTTAAACTTTTTTTATTTTTTCGAACTGAATATTTAACAGATAGGACTTCATAAATCATATCTTTGGTTCCGGTTTTTCCAACCGTTCCGGTCACTGCGACAATTTTGGGTCGATAACGCAAAAGAGTTAATCGAGCTTCGAAGATTAAAATTGAAACGACAATTTTTTTAAGGATTTCTTTCATATTGGTTTTGAGACAACTGATTCTCTGTCTGGCGGAATTTCGTAATAATTTATTAAAAATTTAGTGATATTTATAAATGGTTCCGTTAAGGTTTCCGAAGCATAATCAACATTTTGAGGTTCAATTACGTATAAAAATACGATAAATTCTGGCTCAAAGGCTGGAAAATAACCGAAAAATGAATGTAGATATCGATCATTATAATACCCGCTTTCTGAGGTTTTGGCAATCTGAGCGGTTCCTGTTTTGGCCGCGATACTATGATTTTTTAAGGCAACATCGCCTCCTTTTAAGGCTTCGTCAACGACTCTGACCAACATTCTTGAAATGTTTTCCGAAGTTTCTGGTTTAAAAATCCTTTCCGGAGCATTTAATTCGATTTCAGAAGAAAAGCCCGATAAATACTCGATCTTTTTCACTAAATGAGGCTGAACTAATAATCCTCCGTTTCCTAGAGCAGCCAAAGCTCGAGTAATGCCCAGAGGAGTCATCGCGATTCCCTGACCAAAACTAGCTGTCGCATATTCAATATCTCGATTACTATTTAAATTATTAACCAGAGGAGCAGCTTCATTCGGCAAATCAATTCCCGTTTTTGAGCCAATTAATTTTTTCAAATAATCTCCAAAAACTTCATTCCCAATCAAACTCACAATATGTGCCACTCCGGTGTTTAAAGACTGATTTAAAATTTCTTGCACATTCACGACACCACGAGCCCTTCGATCATAGTTACTAAAAGTCATACCATCATAAGTCATAGAACCCAAATCATTGTAAGTAGAATTTTTATTAATAACTCCCGTATCAAGACCAATTGCCATAGTTAAAGGTTTAACAATCGAACCCATCTCATAAACATTTTCCACTAAATCGTTTCGGTAAATCAAGGCATCCTCCACTTCATTAAAAGTATTCAAATCAAAATCTGGAAAAAGTCCCATCGCAATAATTTCTCCCGTTAAAGGATCCATGATGATTCCTCCGGCCTTTTTACTACTCCAATCTTCGTTAACACTTTCTAGAGTTTCTTCTAAAAAATGTTGAACAGTCGGTTCAATCGTTAAATGAATAGAACCTTTGGATTTCTTATCTTCAACCACAATTTGTTTCAAATTAGAAAAAATTTCAACGAAAAAATTTGAAAAAACATTTTGATTTCTTTGATCTAAAACTTCATCATAATAATTTTCTAAACCGTAACGCCCTTTATATTCATCCCCCTTAAAAGACATAAAACCAATGACATGTGATGCCAAATCTTCAGCTGGATAAAAACGCCACTTTTCTTTAAAAACAGAAACTCCGTCGATATTTTTATCGGAAATTTTTTGAGCTATTTCCGGTTCAAGTCTTTTAGCCAACTCTTCGTAGGTATCATCTTTTCGATCGGTTCGAAAAATAAAATCTTCAGGGTCTAAATCTAAGTCGAAAGATAAATTATTAAAAACATCCTCTGGATATTCCAAAATGCTTGGATTAATCGCTAACTTATAACCTACTTTTAAAGAAGCGGCTGTAATTTCAAAACCATCTTTTGAAGAAAAGAAAATAGAGCCCCTATCAAAAATTTTTTCCTGAGGACTAAAATATTGTTGGTCTGCCCTTTCCTGATAATGTTCTCGGTTTAAAACTTGAAGAAAATAAAGACGAGTTTCAATAGTCAAGGCCACTATTATCATAAAAAGCAAAACTAAGACAATTCTCCATTTAACTATAATATTCTTCCTATTCATTAAATGATAATCTGGTGGTTAAATCTCTTTGGACGAAAATAATTTCAGAATCTTCTATTTCCCCCAAACCAAAAGAGACCGCCAAATCTTTTTCAATACCTCGGCTTTTTTCCATATAATTAAATTCCAATTCATTTAAAGAAGTTTGCAATTGATGAATCTCTTCAACAAAATTTTCTTGAGCGGCAGCGTTAAAAGCGGCACTATTTACAAAATATAGATATAAAAACATTAAGAGAACCGTAGCCGAAAATAATGATTTCACCGCTAAGATTTGAGAAGGATTTATTTTTTTTACATAAATTTGATTTTTCATATTTTTTGAATAATTCTTAATTTAGCACTTCGAGACCTTGGATTATCTTTTAATTCTTGTTCGCTTGGAACAATGGGTTTTTTGTTAATTAAAATTCCCAAACCCTCTTTCACTTTTAAACGAAAAAATCTTTTAACAATTCGATCTTCCAAACTGTGAAAGGTAATAACTGCGATTTTTCCATCCGGTGATAATTTTTCAAAAGAAAAACTTAAAGCCATTTTTAATCTTTCAAGTTCGCTGTTAACAGCAATGCGAATCGCCTGAAAAGTTTTTGTCGCTGGAGAAATTTTTCCTCGACGATAAAAAGCGGGAACTGAATCTTCAATAATTTTAGCCAGCTCAGTTGTTGTTTTAATCGGCTTTTGTTTACGAGCTTCAACGATTCCTTTCGCAATTCTTCTGGAAAATTTCTCTTCTCCGAAACCATAAATGATGTCTGCTAAATTTTCTTCTTGGAAAGAATTGACAACATCATCAGCTGTTAGTTGAGATTTATTTAATTTATCAGCATAGGTCATTTTAAGAGGACCTTCTTTCTGAAAGGAAAAACCTCTTTGAGGATCTTCGATTTCAAAACTGCTATAACCGAGATCAAATAAAACTTTATCTATTTTAGAAATTTTTTCTTTAGCCAAAACTTCATCTAGATGGTTAAAGTAAATATTTTTTAAAATAATTTTAGGAGTTTTTTCAGGATTTTTTTCCAGAGCTTCTTTTAATTTTTTTTTCGCTATTCGAATGGCCGAAGAATCAGCATCGAGACCAATTAAAGTTAAATTTTCAGCTCCTGATTGAGCAATCGCTGATAAGTGCCCTGCTCCCCCTAAGGTCATATCCACGACCACCTCGTCGTCCTTAATCTCAAGCCCCTTTAAGGTTTCTTGTAAAAGAACAGATTTATGTGTCGTTTTTTTTAACATCGGTCAATGAATTAAATTGCTCCAACATCGCCCAACTTTTCCGCCATTTTATCGGCGTCTTTCAGAACTAGTTTTTTGTAATTTTCCCAATTATCTTCATCCCAGATTTCTATCCTGTTATGAATTCCTGTAAAAACGACTTTGTTTTTAATGTTGGCAAATTGTCTTAAGGAGTCCGGAATTAAAATTCTGCCAATAGAGTCAACATTCACTTCATGGGCACCGGCCAACATAAAACGATTTAGACCACGAATATTTGCTTGTCCCATTCCGAGTGACCCTAATTTTTCAGAAATTTTCGACCACTCTTTTGGAGTGTACATAAATAAACAATTATCTAATCCTCGAGTGAGAATAATTCTTTTACCAATTTCTCTTCGAAATTTGATCGGTAAAGAAATTCTTTTTTTATCGTCTATTGTATGTTTGAATTCTCCAATTAACATTTTTTATTTCCCACTTTATCCCACTTATCTACTATGTTACACCACAACTCCCCCTAAACCTAACACCTTTATCCACATTAAATCTCAATTTAAAAACCACCTTTTTGAGGGTGGTTTTTAACTTAAAAAGTAATTTACTTTTCTTTCGATTTTAGTCTTGTTTTGGCCTCATTAAAGGAAAAATTTGAGATTCTCGAATAGATGTTCTGTTCAAAAAAGCAAAGAATCTCTCACTCATTCCAAAACCAAAAGCTGGTGGCATACCATATTCCATCGCTTCCACGTATTCATCATCCTTCATTTGCGCCTCCTCATCACCTGCTTGACGCATTTTTTCTTGAGAATTAAAACGAGATTCTTGATCAACCGGATCGTTTAATTCGCTGAAGCCCTTACCTTGTTCGGAACCACCAATAATTACTTGAAATCTCTCAACTACCTCTGGATTCTCAGTATTTTTTTTAGCTAATGGTTCTAAAAAGACTGGCACATTAATAAGAAAACCTGGTTCAATTAAATCTTTGCGACAAGTTTTCCATAATAAATCGACAGCTTTTTCTTTATTAATAATTTTTTTATCAAAATCAATTTTTAAATCTTCCAAAATTTCGATGATTTTCTCCACATCTTCCGATAAAACATTGACGTGAAATTTTTCTTCTATAATTTTGACATAATCATAAATTTTCCAATCATTTGCCAAATCAATTTCTTGGTCTTTTAAATCAACCTTTGTCGTGCCAAAAGTTTTTTCCGCAATTTCAATAAATAATTCCTGAACCATCTTCATCCCTTCTCGATAATCAGAAAAAGCTTGATAAAATTCCACAGCAGTATAATCTTGTAAATGCTCAGCAGACATCCCTTCATTTCGAAAAACTCGTCCAATTTCAAAAACTCTGGGTAAACCAGCAATTAATAATTTTTTTTGCCATAATTCCCCTACTGAAATACGAAGATAAACATCCAAATCCAAAGCATTGTGATGAGTAATAAAAGGTTTGGCGTCTGCCCCACCGGGAGTGTTTTCTAAAACGGGAGTTTGAACTTCAATAAAATCTCTTTGTAATAAAAATTGTCGAACAGTGTTCCAAAAAATCGACCTTTTCTCTACCGTTTCTCGAGTTTTTTCATTCAAAATAATATCTAAATATCTTTGACGATACCTTTCGTCTTCATTTTTTAAACCGTAAAATTTCTCCGGAATTGGTCGAAGGCTTTTAGCTAAAAGCCTCCAAGACTTTACTTCTAAAGTCTCCTCTCCCCTTTGAGTAATAAAAAGAATACCGGAAAACTCCACAAAATCGCCTTCATCAATGTTTTCTTGAAAAATCTCGAAGCTGTTTTCCAAGTTCAAATCCCGATAAGAAATTTCATTATCTTTTTTTAATAAAGTTTGAAATTTTGAAGTACCATCAAAAAGATCAGCAAAGACAATTGCTCCTTGGCCGCGCAAAGAAAGAATCCTCCCCGCAATAGTCACTTCTTTTTTTCCGGCCGCCAAAACTTCAAATTCTTTTTTTAAAGTTTTTAAATCATGAGTCCGAAAATTTTGATTTGGATAAGGATTGATGCCGAGGTCTTCAAGTTTCTTTTTTTTGTTTAATCTAATTTCTTTTATCTCATTAATAGAAGTCATATCGTAATATTATACTAGTTTTGCCCGACTTTAACGATAATGTAGTTAACAGATTCGCCTTTAGGAGTTTCAAAAGAAAAACTTTCTTTTTCTTTTTTTCCCATCATGGCGGATCCTAATGGAGATTTCCAAGAGATTTTATTTTGAGAAATGTCCGATTCGTCATCGCCAACAATTTGATAAATTTGAATATTTTTATCTGATTCTTTTTGAACACTGACAGTTGAACCGACTTCAATGACACTTGAGCGACAAGGTTTAAAAATCTCAGCATTTTTTAAAGTTTCTGTTAAAAATGAAATTCTTGACTCAATATCTCCTTGTTGTTTTCGAGCCTCGTGATATTCAGCATTTTCGGACAAATCACCCAAAGACCGGGCTTCCTCCAATTTTTCAGCAATTTCTTTTCGAGCGACAGTTTCTAAATTGTAAAGCTCTAATTTTAAATCCTTCCACTTTTCTTTTGATAAATAAGTTTTTTCTGACATCTCTCTATTTTTTTTAATAAAATTTTAATA
>CAZTQC010000021.1:0-7346 GCA_964615685.1 uncultured Candidatus Saccharibacteria bacterium | reverse complement strand
CTTTTTAAAAATTCCCAAACCTTTTTGAGTTCTGTTTGGTTTCAAAAAAGTATCAAAACAGAAGATCTTTTAAAAAAGTTTAATCGAGCCAATTCATCTAATAAAAAAGATTCAGAAAAAATAAAAATCATGATTGTTCCTGGTCATGATGACGAAAATTTTGGGGCGGCATTTGGAACTATTCGAGAAGCTGATCTTAATGTTGATTTAGGAGAAAGAATTTATCAACTTCTTTCAAAAGAAAAGGGTCTAGAAGTTTTTTTAACTCGAGATCGATCTGGATATCAAAAAGAATTAAAAAAATATTTAGAAGAAGAAGTTGAAGCCATTACTGAATTTCAACAAGTCCAAAAAGAGGAGATGAAAAAATTGATAAGTCAAAAAAAGGTTGTTCCTTATTCAAATATTTTTCATAACTCAGCTCGACCCGAAATGGTTAATATTCTTTACGGAATTAATAAATTTGCAAATGATTTTGAATTTGATATCGTTTTGCATTTACATTTTAATGATTATCCTGGCAGAACTGGTAAAAATGGAAAATATTCTGGTTTTTCAATCTATATTCCCGAAAAACAATTTTCAAATGCTGAAGCAAGCCGAGATTTTGCCCAAAAAATACGAGAAACATTAGGCTTTTGGTTTGCTGAGAGTGATTTAAAAAATGAATCTGGAATTGTTGAAGATCAAGAATTAATTGCTGTTGGGGCTTATAACACTGCCGATATGATTTCTGTTTTAATTGAATATGGCTATATTTATGAACCTCAATTTAATGATCCTGAAGTTAAAGAAATCATTTTTGACGAATTAGCCAATGCCACTTATTTGGGTTTGAAAAATTTTCTAAAGAATTCAGAAGTAGAAATGAATGAATTTCACCACTTTCAAGACTATGCTTTTTCTGAAAATCTTCAAAAAGGTGATAAAGGGGTGGAAGTTTTGGCCTTACAACATTTTCTAAAATTTCAAAGACACTATCCTTTAAATAATGATTTAAATGCTTGCCCAGTAAATGGTAATTTTGGAGATTGCACCAAACTTGCAATTAAGGCTTTTCAAGGTGATAATAATTTAGACGTGACGGGGTATCTTAATGAAGAAACTCGAAATTTTATTAATAACTTTAAAAAATAAAATATGAAAAAAGGTTACAAAGGTAATATTGAAAAATTAACAGAAGAAAATAACGATTTTCGTCATGTTTTATATACTGGAGAAAACTCTCAATTGGTTTTAATGTCTTTAAAGCCAAAAGAAGATATTGGAGTAGAAATTCATGAAGAGAATGATCAATTTTTCCGTTTTGAAGAAGGACACGGAGAGGTGATTATTAATGAAACTAAATATGAAGTTGAAGATGGTGATGCCATTGTTGTTCCTGCTGGAGCAAAACACAATATCATTAATGTTTCAGAAGATGAAGATTTAAAACTTTATACTATTTATTCACCAGCTCATCATCAAGACGGAACAATTAGAGCAACAAAAACAGAAGCTTTATCAGATGAACCAGAATTTGACGGAGTGACAACTGAATAAAATTTTTAAATTATCTTAATTTTTTTCAAAAGTTCATTTTTTTCCTCTTCCTCTAATTTTCTTTTTTCTCCTTCTTTTAATTCGTTTAGCTTTAAATTTAATATTCTTGTTCTCTTCAGACCGCTGATAGTATAACCAAGAGCTGCGCACATTCTGCGAATCTGATGTTTTTTTCCCTCGGTTAAAATAATTTTAAAAGATTTTTCTCCGGTGATGTTAATAACACAAGGTTTAGTTTTATAGCCTTCAATATTAACTCCTTTTTCCATTTTATTTTTAAAGGATTCTTTTAAAGTTTGTTGAACTCGAACTTCGTATTCCTTATCATGATCATATTTTGGATTTAACATTTTATCGACAACTCGACCGTCGTTTGTTAAAAACATCAAGCCGGTAGAATCTTTGTCGAGTCGACCAACCGGTGAAAGTTTTAAGTTTGGTGGAAAAAAATTTTCAACACTCTTTTCTCCCTCTTGAGGATTATGAGAAACCACTCCGCGCGGTTTATGAAAAATGTAATATTCGTATTTTTCAACCAAGCCCTGAATTTTCTGATCAATTTCAACTTTATCTTGAAGAGTTATCTTTTGACCTAAAACGGCTTTTTGGCCATTAATTTTAATCAAACCCATTTCAATTAATTCGTCAGCTTTTCGACGAGAGCAAAAATTTGTCAAATATAAATAACGATTTATTCGGATAGGGTATTCGATCGGAGTTTCTTTTTTCATAGGCATTATCTTACTTCTTTTTTGAAAATAAGAAAGGTTTGCTAGAATAAAGAAGGATTTTTAATCCTTTCAAGCCACCTTAGCTCAGTTGGTAGAGCAGGCGCTTCGTAAGCGTCAGGTCCGCAGTTCGATCCTGCGAGGTGGCTCAAAAAAATATCTTGTTGTCTTAAATCTAAGAAGAATTGTGAAAAAGTCTTTTTTGTATTAATATTTCAGGAGTAGTTTAAAAGCCAACGTAGCTCAGTCGGTAGAGCACGTCATTGGTAATGACGAGGTCCGCGGTTCAATCCCGCGCGTTGGCTCCAAATATTTATTTTTTTATATTCGGAAAGATGTCTAATTTTTGTTATAATACTTCTTGTGAATAAAGAAGAAATCGAAAAACGTATTTCCGAACTAGAGAGTGAAATGCAGAAGCCTGATTTTTGGCAAGACAAAAATCAGGCTCAGTCCACTATCAAAGAGTTGCAGGAAAACAAAGATTCTCTTTTGGGCTTAGGAAAATACGATCGAGGAAATGCAACTTTAACAATTTTTTCCGGTGTCGGAGGGGATGACGCTGAAGATTGGTCGCGTATTCTTCTGGAAATGTATTTAAAGTATGCCGAAAAAAATAATTACATTATCAATTTTTTAGATGAAAATCAGAATGATAATGGGGGCTATCGTTCAGTCACTTTCGAAATCATTGGAAAAAATGCTTATGGCAATCTAAAAAATGAATCAGGGGTGCATCGATTAGTGAGAATTTCTCCATTCAACTCTGCGGGTAAAAGACAAACCTCTTTTTCTTTGGTGGAAGTTACCCCACAATTTGATAAATCTGACCAGGTTATTAAAATTTCTGAAGATGATATAAATATTGAATACACCAAATCAGGTGGTCCTGGAGGGCAAAACGTTAATAAAAGGGAGACAGCCGTACGAATAGTTCACAAGCCAACAAAATTAACGGTTTTGGTCAGTAATGAAAGAAGTCAAGCCCAAAATAAGGAAAAAGCCCTAGAACTTTTGCGTGGAAAGCTTTATAATTTAGAAAAAGAATTAAAAGAAAAAAAACAATCCGACATGTCCATTTCAAAAATCACAAATGCCGAATGGGGAAATCAAATTAGATCTTATGTTTTTCATCCATACAAGATGGTGAAAGATCACCGAACTAATCTTGAAACAAGTAATGTCGACGCAGTCCTTTCTGGAGAAATTGATTTATTCATTGAAAGCTTGAAAAATAAAAAAGCATGATTTACTTTGATTCAGTTACAAAAACATATGAAGACGGAACCGACGCTTTAAAAGAAGTGGATTTAAAAATTCAACCCCATGAATTTATTTCTGTTGTTGGTCATTCGGGAGCGGGGAAAACCACTTTGATTAAAATGTTGCTGGCTGAAGAGAAGCCAACGAAAGGATCGATTTTTTTTGGTTCAAGTAATGTGCAAACTCTTAGAAAAAAAGAAATTAATAAATTACGAAGACAAATCGGGACTATTTTTCAAGATTTTAGACTTTTACCAAATAAAAATGTTTATGAAAATATCGCTTTTGTGATGGAGGCTGCCGGAAGAACTGACTCGGAAATCGCGGCGGATGTTCCCCATGTTCTTAAACTGGTTGGATTGGATGAAAAAGTGTGGAGTTTTCCTGAAAAATTATCAGGAGGAGAAAAGCAAAGGGTGGCAATCGCTCGAGCTATCGTGAATCAGCCAGATGTGATCGTGGCGGATGAGGCTACGGGAAATTTAGATCCACAAAATACTTTTGAAATTATTCAAATTTTCAAAAAGATTAACGATTTAGGAACGACCATTATTTTAACTACTCATGATAAAAATATTATTAATGAGTTAGGCAAGAGAGTCATTACAATGGAGGAGGGAAGAATTATTAGAGACGATGAAACAGGTAAATATATTTTATAAAACATGATTTGGCTAAACTTTAAAAGAATATTAAAAACAGGATTTGTAAATTTTTGGAGGAATGGAGTAATTTCTCTTTCGGCTGTTTTAGTGATGTCTGTCACTTTATTGATTATTGCGTCAGTTATTTTTACAGGCGTTTTGCTTGAACACACTTTAAATGGTTTAAAAGACAAGGTTGATGTTAATGTCAATATGACGACCGGTGTTTTTGAGGAAGATATTTTAGATCTAAAAAAATCTTTAGAAGCTTTGCCGGGAGTAACTTTCGTAGAATATATTACCGCTGAACAAGTTTTGGAAAATTATAAAATTCGTCACGCTGATGATCAAAAAATGCTTTCGGCTATTGATGAATTAAACGAAAATCCTTTCGGAGCAGCTTTAAATGTTAAAGCCCAAAGCCCAGAACTATACGAAGGCATTCAAAATTTTCTCGAACAAAACTATCCAACTAATGAATCGGATTCTGTGATTGAAAATGTAAATTATGCTCGAAAGCAAGAGGCAATCAATAAATTAAAAATAATTATCGAGGCCGGAGAACAATTCGGCTTGATTATTACTTTCTTGTTTATTATTTTATCGATCTTGATAACTCTGAACACTATTCGGCTGGCCATGTTTATTTCTAAGGATGAAATAAGGGTAATGACTTTGGTTGGGGCAGAAAAAAGTTATATTAGTGGTCCTTTTGTGGTGACCGGTGCGATGTATGGAATTATTTCGGCTATTCTGGTTCTGTTAATTTTATATCCTATCACTTATTGGATTGGTCCAAAAATCGCCCCTATCTTTTTTGACTTAAATTTATTTAATTATTATTTGAGTAATTTTGGCAGAATCTTTCTAATTATTTTCTCTTCAGGAATTGCTATTGGAGCTATTGCCACATCTTTAGCAATTGGTCGTTACTTAAGAAGATAAAATTATTTTTCATTTTTTTATGAAAAAATATCAATTTCCAAAAAAATTTTTATGGGGTTCGGCCACTTCTTCTTATCAGGTGGAGGGGTGCATTGAAAATAATGATTGGGCGAAGTGGGCTAAAAAAGGAAAGGTTCCTTTCGCTGGAAAATCAGCAGATCATTATAATCAATACAGTGAAGATTTTGATATAGTTAAAAAATTAGGTCAAAATTCTTATCGGTTTTCTATTGAGTGGTCTAGAATTGAACCAGAAGAAGGAAAGTTTAATTTTGCTGAAATTGTTCATTATCGAAATGTTCTAGAATCTCTCAACAGTAAAGGCATTAAGCCGATCATTACTTTATATCATTTTACTTTGCCAATTTGGTTTGTTAAGAAAGGTGGTTTTTGTCAAAAAGAGTCTCCGGAAATTTTTGCTCGCTATTGTTTTTATGTGCTGAGTCATTTGTATGAATATTGTAATATTTGGGACACTATTAATGAACCGATGGTTTTAGCTTCAAACGGATACATTAAAAAAACATGGCCACCTTTTAAAAGAAGCCCTTGGAAATATTATAAAGTTCTTCAAAATTTGATTAAATCTCATAATCTGGCTTATGTGGAATTAAAAAAGGAATTTCCAAAATTATCAATCGGAATTGTTAAACATAATATCTGTTTCGTTTCTGATGAAAAAATTTGGAATAAACTTTCCAGAAAAATATCAAATTATTTTTGGAATCATTATTTTTTAAAGAGAGTTTATCAAAAAACTGATCATATCGGTTTAAATTATTATTTTTATAGTCAAATTGGTCGAAAGAAAAAATTTCCTCAAAGCGATATGGGCTGGGATTTAAATCCCGAAGGAATCTACCATTGTTTGATGGATTTAAAAAAATACAAAAAACCAATTTTTGTGGCAGAAGCCGGTTTAGCAGACCAAGAAGATAAAAATCGGGCTTGGTATATCAAGACTTTAATTATGTGGGTTCATGTGGCGCTTTCAGCTGGTGTGGACGTTCGAGGTTTTATGTATTGGTCTCTTTTAGATAATTTTGAATGGGCTCACGGTTATGATTCAAGATTTGGTCTTGTTCATGTCGATTTTGAAACCAGAAAAAGGACAATTAGAGAATCTGCTTATATTTATCAAGAAATTTGTGAATCGGGGGTTTTGACGATAGAATAAAAGACATGCCAACCTGGTTATTACTCGCAGTCGGAGCGCAAATTATTTACGCCGTAGTGGCGATTTTTGACAAATACATTGTTACTTCTAAGAAAATTCTGAAGCCGATTTCTTACGCTTTTTATATTTCAATTCTCTCGGCTTTTTCTGTAGTGATTTTTCTTTTGAGCTGGATTAAATTGCCTTTTTCAGATCTGCAAATTCCTTCATTTTATAATTTAACTTCTCCAAGTATTTTAGTCTTGGTCATGTCTCTGCTTTCTGGCTTTGCGATGTTTCAGGCTCTTTTTTATCTTTTCAAATCTCTTTCAAGGGCTGACACTTCAGATGTTGTTCCCGTCATTGGAGCAGTTTCAGCGATGGTAACTTTAGTTTTAGAATTTTTATTTTTGGATTGTAGTTTTACTGAAAATACTCTAATCGGTTTTGGATTATTACTAATCGGAACTTTATTGGTTTCTAGTCTAAGATTTAAACTCTCTGTTTTTTTGATGGTAATAACTTCCGGTTCATTATTTGCTATTTATTACACTGCTATAAAATTTATTTTTAACTTAACTAATTTTGATACAGGATTTTTATATAGTCGCTTTGGTTTGGCGATTGCCGCACTTTTGATATTGCTTCTACCAAAAACCAGAAAAGCGATCTTTGAAAATCCTTCCAAAACACCGAAAAGAAAAAGAAAGGCGGGCGTCTATGTTTTATTGAATAAAACTTTTTCCGGTATAGCTAGTATCATGACTTTGAAAGCGGTTGAGTTGGGAAGTGTGGCAATCGTTCAAGCTCTTTCTGGAGTGCAATTTATTTTCTTAATTTTATTTAGTGTGACTTTTGGTCGAGTGACTCCATACGAGTTCGGAGAAAATGTTACAATTAAAGATGTGATGCAAAAGGTTTTGGCGGTTTTTGTGATTATTTTCGGTTTATTTTTTATGTTTCTTTAAATTATGAAAAAAAAAGTATTAAAAATTTTGAGTTTTTTTATTTTTTTAATATTGGTTTTTTTAGGTCTTCTTTCTTTTGAGAAAAAACCAGAAAAAATTA
>CAZTQC010000020.1:0-7633 GCA_964615685.1 uncultured Candidatus Saccharibacteria bacterium | reverse complement strand
AATGTTCATAAGTATAATGATTAGATATAATATATCATATATGATATATTATATCTAAAATTGAAAACGAGATATCAGCTTTCTAATTAATTTAAATTATATGAAAAAAAACGCGCAAAAACAAATCTCAAGTCG
The DNA here is from genome assembly GCA_964615685.1 of uncultured Candidatus Saccharibacteria bacterium. GTDB lineage: Bacteria > Patescibacteriota > Minisyncoccia > Phycocordibacterales > JAACPR01 > CAZTQC01. The sequence continues at coordinate 7,498 of CAZTQC010000020.1, read as the reverse complement.
CAAAGTGACGAACCAACAAAAAATTGGTAACTTCATTAAATATTTAAGAGAGAGTAAAAACATGACTCAATCTGAGTTTGCTAAACGATTGGAAACTTCCCAAAGTGCAGTGGCTCGTATGGAAAAAGGTGACCAAAATTTTACCACGAAAGAACTTTTAAAAATTGGTGATGTTTTAAACAAAAAAATATTTTCTCTTTCAGATTCAATTGATTTTCGAGTTCGAGGAGGAAAAAAATTATCTGGTTCAATTAATACCAACACTTCTAAGAATGGCTCTCTCTTTTTATTATGTGCTTCTTTATTGAATCGTGGAACCACAATCATTCGAGACATTCCTCAAATTGAAGAAGTGAGTAGAATTTTAGAAATCTTTGAAGGATTGGGAGTGGGTTTAAACTGGTTGAATGATCATGATTTAGAGGTTCGCCCTCCAGAAGTTTTTAATTTCGATTCTTTAATGGATGAGTCTTTTAAAAAAATTCGTTCCAGTTTAATGTTAATCGGAGTTTTGTCTCATTTTAATCATAAATTTTTGATGCCGAATGCTGGTGGTTGCAAAATGGGTGAAAGAACAATTTCAGCTCATAAATATGGTTTAGAAAAATTAGGAATAAAAATAAAAGCTAATTCCGATCATTACGAAATTCGAGTTGGAAAATTAAAACCGGCGGAAATTGTGATGTATGAAATGGGGGATACTGCTACCGTCAATGTTATTTTTGCGGCCGCCCTAATTCCCGGAATTTCAAAAATTAAATTTGTTTCTTCTAATTATCAAGTTCAGGATGCTTGTTTTATTCTCGAAAAAATGGGAGTGAAAATAGAGGGTATCGGCACTTCAACTTTGATTGTGCACGGTCTTGAAAAAATTGATACTAAATTAGAACAATATGTCAGCGAAGATCCTATTGAGTCAATGATGTTTATTTCAGCCGGTATTGTGACAAATTCAAAAATTACCATTACTCGTTGCCCAATAGACTTTTTGTCTCTTGAATTGTTTAAATTGAAAAAGATGGGTCTTAAATATAAACAGACTAAAATTTATAAAGCTAAAAATGGCAGAACAGATTTAGTTGATCTTACAATCTTCCCTTCTAAATTAAGGGCTTTGCCTGATAAAATTCACGCTCAACCTTATCCCGGAATTAATGCGGACAATTTACCTTTTTTTGTGCCAATTGCGACTCAGGCGATTGGTAGTACTTTAATTCATGATTGGATGTGGGAAAATCGAGCTGTTTATTTTACCGAATTAAATAGACTGGGAGCTCGAATTGATTTAGCTGATCCACATCGAGTTTTTGTTCATGGAATTACGGAATTAAAAGCAGGACAAGTGGTTTGTCCTCCCGCTTTACGACCGGCGGTGATTATCTTGATCGCGATGTTGGCCGCTGAAGGCGAATCTATTTTGAGAAATATCTACACTATTAGTCGAGGATATGAAGAAATTGCCGAAAGACTCAACAAAATTGGAGCCGAGATTGAAATTATTCGAAATGTTTAATTTTAATTTTGAAATTCTTGCCATTAATTTTTTTTAAGATATAGTTTTTCTATGATTCTGTACATCGTAGCTACTCCTATTGGAAATTTAGAAGATATCACTTTAAGGGCTTTACGTATTTTAAAAGAAGTTGATTTTATTTTATCCGAAGACACTCGAGTAACTAAAAAATTATTAAATCATTTTGAAATAACTGGTCAATTGATTAGTTTTCACGAATATAGCGAGAAAACAAAATTTGAAAAAATCTTAAATCTTTTACAAGAAGGAAAAAAAATAGCTTTGGTGACCGATGCAGGAACTCCGGCCATTTCTGATCCGGGAGCTTATTTAGTCAAAGAAATTAGAGAAAATTTACCAGAAGTTAAAATCATTCCAATTCCCGGGGCAAGTGCTTTAATTACTTTATTATCGGTGGCTGGTGCTGAAAAGAAAGAATTTACCTTTTTAGGATTTCCTCCTCACAAAAAAGGTCGAAAAACTTTTTTTGAAAAAGTTGCTCAATCTGACCGGCCAATCATTTTTTATGAATCAACTCATCGAATTATTAAAGCTTTGGAATCTCTTCAAGAAGAGTGTCCAGATCGAAAAGTGATTTTAGGAAAAGAGCTAACCAAAATTTACGAAGAAGTTATTTTGGGCAAACCTTTTGAAATTTTGGAATATTTTTCTTTATATCCAAAAAAAATCAAAGGTGAATTTGTGGTCTTGGTAGAATAATTTTTTTAAGTTATAATGTGTTCATTATGAAAATACACACACCGTTATTTATTATTGGATTAATTACTTTTGTTACACCTTTTTTAGGATTGCCTCCTTTTATTGAAACGATTGTGATAGCGACTTATGGAATTACTATTATGCTGCTTGTTTCAAGTATTATATTTTATAAAGGAGAAAGTTCGACTAAAGTTCAAGATGATTTTGAAGAAGAGAATGAAATAGAAGAAGATATTAATAAAATTCCTGAACAATTAGAGAATGAAGAAAAAGAAAACTCAGAATACTCACAAATATAATAAAAACATCTTTTTTGTTATACTCGCTACTATTATTTTAGTTTGTCTTTTATCTTTCGTCGTTCCGCTTTTTTTCTCCAATGAATATGTTAGGGAAAGTCTATCTGCGGAAGTTGGAGGCGTTTTTGCTGCCGAAGAAAATCTTCCCCTTATCGAAAAGAAGATTAAGCCGGTTTCTCATCTAAAAACGCCAGAAGAATTAAAAGCTATTTACATGACTGCTTGTGTGGCCAGTACTGTTAGTTTTAAAAGTGATTTAGTAAATTTAATTGAAGAAACTGAATTAAATACAATTGTTATTGATATAAAAGATTTTTCAGGAACAATTTCCTATGATTCTGGTTTAGAAGGAGATGGTGGTCCTGGTTGTCGAGCTAAGGATTTGCCGGAGTTTGTGAATTTTTTACACGAGAAAGGCATTTACACCATCGCGCGTATTACCGTTTTTCAAGACCCTTTTTATGCCAATTTACATCCGGAATTAGCGGTTAAAAAAGAAAGTAATGGAACTATTTGGCAAGATTACAAAGGAATTAATTTTATTGATGTAGGAGCGAAACCTTATTGGGATTATATTATTGATTTAGCTAAAAAAACTCATCAGATAGGCTTTGATGAAATTAATTTTGACTATGTTCGTTTTCCTTCTGACGGTAATATGAAAGATATTTATTACCCTTTTAGTGAAAAAATCATTTCCGAGGATTCTCTTTTGGGAAAAGCGAAAGCTTTGGAAGAATTTTTTAAATATTTAGACGCTCAAATTTCGAAATATAATCAAGATCAGGAATTTCCAATGATTACCTCGGCTGATTTGTTTGGGATGGTCACAACCAATACAGATGACTTAAATATTGGTCAAGTTTTAGAAAGAGCTTTACCATATTTCGATTATGTGGCACCGATGGTTTATCCTTCACATTATCCTTCTCATTTTAATGGTTGGGCAAATCCTAATACGGTTCCTTATGAATTAATTTATTTTGTGATGAGTGAAGCTGTTAAAAAAGTTGAGACTTTGAAAACAGCCACTTCCACTCCAGAAGAGCTTCGAGAAAAATTATCTAAAGAACAATTACGTCCTTGGCTTCAAGATTTTGATTATGGCGGAAATTATGATGTGAAAGAAGTCAAAGATCAAATTCAAGGAACTTATGATGCCGGTTTAGATTCTTGGATGCTGTGGTCTCCTTCAAATAGATATACTCGAGGAGCTTTGTTAGATTCTTAAATTTCTCATGTTAAAATAAAACAAATGGAATACGAAAATATTTATTTTATTGGAATTGGGGGTATCGGTATGTCGGCTTTAGCTAGATATTTTCACACAGCCGGTTCTGTTGTGTCCGGCTCTGATTTAAACGAAACAGAACTCATTGTTAATTTAAAAGAAGAAGGAATTAACGTTAATTTGAATCAAGAGGCTCGGAATCTCGGAGAGAAAATTGATTGTGTGGTTTATACAGTGGCAATTCCTCCCGATAATCCGGAGTTGCTGGAAGCTCAACGCCGAGGTTTACCTCTTTTTACTTACGCAGAAATGCTCGGTCAGATTTCTAAAGATAGCTTCACTATCGCAGTTGCTGGTACTCACGGCAAAACCACCACCACGGCGATGATTGGAGAAGTTTTTAGAAGCTCTCAAAGAAAACCTAATTTGATTGTCGGCAGTCTTTTGGCTGAAAGTCATTCCAACTTTGTTCCAGGGGAAGAAGAAGATGCCAAAATTTTTATTGTCGAAGCGTGTGAGTATGCGAGATCTTTTTTAAATTTACATCCAAATATTTTAGTGATTACTAATATTGAAGAAGACCATCTAGATTACTACAAAGATTTAGCAGAAATTCAGGAAGCTTTTTTAGAAATGGCGAGTAAGGTTCCAGAAGATGGTTATATTGTTTGTCATAAAAATTTACCTAATTTACTTCCGATTGTCGAAAAGTTTCCTGAAAAAATTTTAGATTATTCCGAATTTGTTTCGGAAGTTCCAGTAATGAAGGTTTTTGGAGAACATAATATTCTAAATGCGGAAGCTTCTCTCGGAGTTGCTAAAATTTTTAATTTAGAACCGGAAAAATCGAGAGCAGGTTTGAAAAACTTTAAAGGAACTTGGCGTCGTCTTGAATTCAAAAAAGAATTACAGAACGGAGCTCTTTTGTATGATGACTATGGACATCATCCGGCGGAAATTTCTGCCACTCTGAATGCTTTAAGAGGTAAATATCCCGATAAAAAGATTTTAACAGTTTTTCAACCTCATTTATATTCCCGAACAAAAATTTTTTTGGAAGATTTCTCTAAAGTTTTAGCTGAAAAATCAGATTTTTCTCTGATTTATCCAATTTTCGCAGCCAGGGAGAAAGATGACGGGAGTATTTCTTCGGAAATTTTAACCAACGAAATTTGTTTAAAAGGAGGTCGGGCTGAATTTGTGAAGGATTTTTCTGAAGTGGTGGAAAAAATTTCGGAACTGAATCAAGATTGGATAGTTTTACTTTTGGGGGCTGGTGATCTTTATAAAATTAGTACGATTTTAAATTAGAATAATTTTTCAATTGGTCGAATTAAATCTTTAAGTAATTAGTTTTTCGACGTATAATATAATCAAATGGAAAATCCAGAACAGATTACTTATTTTGCTGAGACTGATTCTAGAAATCGACGTGTCGCTTTTGGTATCAAAGCCGTGGATAGAAGCAAACATATGTATGTGATTGGAAAAACAGGAATGGGAAAGTCCACTCTTCTTGAAAATCTAGCCGTTCAAGATGTAAGAAATGGCAACGGTTTTGCTTTTCTTGATCCTCACGGTAGCGCTATTGATACTATTTTAAAATATGTTCCCAAAGAAAGAATTGAAGATGTCATTTATTTTGCTCCCTTCGATATTGATTTTCCGATTGCTTTTAATGTCATGGAAGATGTTGGTTTTGACAAAAGACATTTAGTCGTTTCTGGTTTAATGAGTACTTTTAAAAAAATTTGGCAAGATGCTTGGTCAGCTAGAATGGAGTACATTTTAGGAAATACTTTATTAGCTTTACTTGAATATCCCGGTTCGACATTATTAGAGGTAAACAAAATGTATTCTGATAAGGCTTTTCGTCAAAAAGTAGTTGATAATGTTAGCGATGTGGCGGTGAAATCTTTTTGGGTTGATGAATTTGCGAAATATACTGATCGATTTGCTTTAGAAGCAACGCCAGCGATTCAAAACAAAATCGGTCAGTTTACGGCGAATCCTTTAATTCGAAATATTATTGGCCAACCGAAATCTTCTTTTGATTTTCGAGAGGTTATGGATGATAAAAAAATTGTGCTGGTCAATCTTTCAAAAGGAAGAATTGGAGAATCAAACGCTAATTTGCTTGGCTCGATGTTAATTACTAAATTATATGTGGCGGCTCTTTCTCGAGCAGATAAAGAAAAAGATGAAATTGAAAAATTACCTAATTTTTATCTTTATGTTGATGAGTTTCAATCTTTTGCCAATGATTCTTTCGCCGACATTTTATCAGAAGCGAGAAAATATAAATTAAATTTAACAATTGCTCATCAATATATTGAACAAATGTCAGACGAAGTCCGGGCAGCAGTTTTTGGTAACGTCGGTTCGCTGATTGCTTTTAGAGTAGGTTCATATGATTCAGAAGTTTTAGAAAAAGAATTTGCCCCAGTTTTTGAATCGCAAGACATCGTTAATTTGGGAATGTTTCAAATTTATTTGAGACTGATGATTGATGGAATTGGTTCGCACCCTTTTTCGGCTCGAACTTTACCGCCTCTTAAAAAACCGGATATTTCTTTTGTGGAGGAAATAGTGGGTTCTTCTCGAAGAAGAAATTGTAAAACTCGCCAAGAGGTGGAAGAGGCAATCAAAAAGATTCATCTCGGAAATTCAGATGATTCTGCAGATTCTGCGAAATTTAAAAAATCAAATTCTGAAAATAATCATGAAGATTCAGCGGAAAATTCTTCTCACAAAAAAAGAACGGTGATTAGTAAAAAAACAAGTGGGGAATTAAGAAAGGCATTATTAGAGAAAGAAAAAGAAAGGGAAGCGGGGCAAATCCAAGCCGTAGAAGTTGAAAATTTAACTTCTGCTGATAATTCGGAAATTTCTCTGTCTGAACTTTCTTTAAATACTCAGAGAACAAATTCTACCGGTCGAGCTAAAAAAAATACTCAAATGCCTAAAAAGGAAAAAAGTGATTTGAAAGGGGCTTTAGCCGATCTTTTAGGAGATTTGGAAAATAATAAAGAAAAAAAGTCAAGAGGTTCCGAAAAACAACCTAATGGAGAAACAAAATTTTTTGCGAAGGAAATAAAAGAGTCACTCTCAGTTGGAGAAATTCCCGAAGAAGAATTAAGGAAGATGTTGGATGTTAAATAAAGAGGAAAATGATTTATTCGATTTTATATGATAGGAATAAAACAATATGATTAAGTCATATTTGGAATATTTTAGAGAAAAATGGCAACATACGGGATTTCAAAAATATCTTAAAAATACAGGATGGATATTTGCTGCTCGTGTAATAACTTTTCTTACTTCTTTTTTTACTGTTGCGATTGTAACTCGTTATCTTGGACCAGAAAACCTTGGAATGCTTGATTATGCACAAAGTTTCGTGGCTATTATTTCAGTTTTTGCTTCTCTTGGTATAGATCAAATTTTATATCGTGATCTTATTAATAATCCTGAACAGGAAAACGTTTTAATTGGAACTGCTGTTTTATCCAAATTAATATTTGGTTTGGTGGCATTTATTGTCTCAATATTATTGTCTGTGTTATTAGGAAACAGTTTAATTGTCACTTTACTCATCAGCATCATTTCCTTAACTTTTATTATTAATCCTGTCGGAACAGTTGGAGTTTTTTTTAAAGCACAAGTGGAAGCAAAGTATGGTTCACAAATTTCTATTTTCTTAGCTTTTTTTCTTCCAGTTATAAAACTATTAAT
>CAZTQC010000019.1:0-7648 GCA_964615685.1 uncultured Candidatus Saccharibacteria bacterium | reverse complement strand
TTTCTCAACTTATCCTTGTGCTTCATCATCACCAACATGGAAGCGGTTTGCTGGTCTTTGCCGGATTTAACTTCTTGTTTAATTTCCGCGGCTAATTGCTTAAAAAAAGCAGGGTCTTTTTCGAAAGCGGAAAGAATCGCCTCTTGTTGCTCTTTTGGTAAATTTTTCATTTGAGATGCAAGCATCTTTCTCATTAATTTATTGAACATATGGTAATTAATTTAACATAATTAAAGATACCACTCAATATTATTCAAGTGCCCTTGATAAGTGCTCGAACAATGAATATTTCCTCTTTTGTCGTGAAGATAAAACAGACAGTCTGTCGAAATCGGATTGGCGGCGGCTTCCAGGGCGGCTTTGCCCGGATTAGAGATAGGAGTAGGTGGCAATCCTTCAATTTGATAAGTATTAAAAGGCGACTCTAAAAATTTATCAACAGAATTCACGGCCGGCCACCATAAATTTTCATTTCCTTTGGCGTATTGTAAAGTGGCGTCGATTTGTAGTGGCATCCCCTTAAAAATTCGATTCCAAATAATTCCGGAAATTAAACGCATATCACTTTTTCCGCCGGATTCTCTTTGAATTAAAGAAGCGACGATCACCAATTTTTCTTCATCCAAAGATGATCCTTTTTCGGCTGGCACAATTTCTTGAAAAGTTTTTTCAAAATTCTCTTCCATTTCTTGATAAATGGATTGCAAAGAAACATCTGCTGAAACTAAATATTCTCCGGGATATAATCGCCCCTCCTTGCCGTAAAATTTACATAAAGGATAATTGATTTGATACTCTTGAACTTTTTCTTCCGGCCAATCGAGGACTCGACCATATTTTTCCACGACTTCTTCTTTTCGAGAACCTTCAATAATCGCTACATATCGATAAGAAGGATTTTTTAATTCTGAATATAAAGCCGAAGCCGTCATATTTTTAGAAAGAACATAACCCCCGCGTTTAATTTTATTATTGAATTTTGATTGCAGAAGCAGAAAATAATAAGTCATTTTGTTTTGAATAAGACCTCGATCTGAGAGCTCGGCCAAAATATCTTCCGATTCGATTGATTTCACCAAAATAATTTCTGGAGAAGAAGTGACTGCCACATTTGAAATGAAATAAACAAAGATAAAGGAAAAAAGAAATATTAAAAGAATCGAATTTCGAGTAAGAATGTTTTTAAGAAAATTCATTTTTTCTTATTATAGCAAATAAAATCCGTCTTGCTTTTTTGTTATAAAAGGGTAAAATAATTTTCATCTGGGCCTGTAGCTCATCTGGTAGAGCGCCTCACTTGCACTGAGGAGGTGGCGGGTTCGAGTCCTGTCAGGTCCACCATATAGATTAAAAGGCCATTGAACATTTCTAGTTCAATGGCCTTAATTCATTAGGAGGCGATTACGTCATTCGCGAACTCTTCCAAAAAGAAGATTTCCGTAATCGTGTTTTTTTCACTAATCAGTTTTACTGAAACAGCGTCGTTTGTGACTTCGGCTATTTCACATTCTTTAAATGAATAAATCGAAAGATCGCTCGAAGCTGAATTGGGATTGTGCCAGCCAAAATATTTTTCCGTTTTGTTTTCAATCTGGCGACGATAAATCGTCACCAGAACACCACATTCAACTTCCGGACCAGAATTTGTGGCTGATTTTTCTTCCAAAAAAATAACAATGCCTTGGTCCATCAGAATCTTTAGATCTTTCAATCTAAAATGATTCGCTACTTCATCAAAAAGCCACAAAAATTTTTCTTCAACTTCTTTCAGGTCATAATTGTACTTGCGCACAACCTCATAACCAGAAAGAGATTTTCGAAGATTTTCTTCTCCTTTTTGAAAAGAAACCAACTTTTTTTGCAGTTCGGTCAATTTATTCGGAATATCAAAAAGAATTTCGGCTAATTCAGGTTTTTTCAATTTACTTTGAAATTCCTGAATTAAAGCTTCTTGAGCGACGTCTAAAGCATTATTAATGTAACCGAAATAACGGTCTCCATTAGCATAAGAACTGTCACAAAAGAAGCTCAAAATTCCAAGCCTTTTATATTGAATTTTCCGAAGCTTATTTTCGATCGATCCCTCCTCTTCATAAAGAATTCGAGAAGTTTTATCTTGAGGAAGACGATGAATATAATAAGCTAGTAAAAAACGCAGAGCCGGACTTTCTACGTTTTTCATTAAGAAGTTATCCACATGAAGATGAATCTTGTCTTGCTCGATTTTGTACCAATTCCAGTTTTTGAGTTGGCAATCAATATATTTGGTCCAAGTGTCGGTAAAACCAAAACTCTTATGACCAAATTTTCCAAGTTCGGCATCGCGAGTTTCTTTGTCGGTTTTTTCGCGTAATCCTTTCTGCTCAAGCAACTTTTGATATTTCTTTTTAAAATTCAAAAGTTCTGGAAAAGAATTGAGAGAAACTGCAAGAATTTCTTCGGCCAAATCTTTTCTTGATTGAAACTGAAGTTTTTGAAGTCGGAAAATTTCATTTTCCACCTCTTCACAGCGACGGGTAAGGCGTTCGGCCTCCTGAATAATCGACCGCTCTCTCATTGTGCTCATGAAATGCCTTTCTTGCTCATTGCTGAAATAATTTGTTTTTTTGCAAACAACAATCTTAAGTTATTTTACCACCTCCTTTCAAAGGACTTTTTTATTATTTTCTACTCCAGATATAGACTAGGCTAATTTTTATACCGTGTCAATAAAATCAGTTCTTGAGTAATGACTAAAACCAAGATTATCTAGAACCCAAAAATTCGTTGATGCAATAAAAAATAAAGAAGCGAATCAAACGGTTCTCATCTTAACTCATAGTAATAATATCCGAGCTCTGCTTATGCTGTTTTTAAATAAAAGTTTTATCGAGGTTCTCAACATGGCAAAGATTAAAAACTGCTCCTTCACTGAATTTAATTTTGATATTAAAAAAGGTTTTACATTAGTTAGACTAGACGATGCTAGTTATCTAACCCACTAAACTTAAGACCTTGATTAATTCATCGCTAAATCCACTACATGAATCAAAAAGTCCCGATAACTGATTCCGAGAGGCCCCAATGATTTGGGCAATAAAGACTCATCGGTCAAACCAGGCAATGAATTTGTTTCCAAAAGATAAATTCCTCTTCGGGGATGAATAATGAAATCAGTTCTTGAATAATGACTAAGACCAAGATTTTTGTGAACCAATTTGGCCATTTCTTGCATTTCTAAACTTTCTCTTTTACTAAAATTTCCCGGACAAATTTCTTCGGAGATACCAGAATATTTTGCATCGTAATCAAAAAAACTTTTTTGAGTTGGAGTTCGAATTTCAATCGGTAATAAAGGATAGATGTCATTGCCCCGCAATTTTTCAATTACTCCTAAAGTGGCTTCTTTGCCGGCAATGTACTCTTCTATTAAAATTTTATCAGCGGTGGTATATAAACTTTTCATCGTGTTCACTAAACTTTTAAAATCTCGTGCCACAGAAACACCCAGAGAAGAACCTTTATCAATTGGTTTAATCACCAAAGGCATTGGAAAAGTCTGAAAAACCAAGCTTGCCTGAAATTCAATTCCTTCTTCAGTATCTGGTCTATCTAAAACTTTATAAATTGGAGTTTTTAAACCAAGTTCTTGATAAACCTCTTTGGTTCTAACTTTATTCATGGAAAGAGCCGCCGCCAAAGAACGCGATCCAGTAAACGGCACTTGTAAGTTTTGTAATAATTGTTGAACTTTTCCGTCCTCCCCATATTCTCCGTGCATCGCATTAAAGACGCAGTCAATTCCTCGAATTAAACTTTGAGGGTCTTTTTTAAAACCAGAAGCATACCAATCTCCAGATTTATCGACGACAATATCCAACAAATCAAAATCATTTTCTAATTCACGCAAAACAGATTTTCCAGATTTCAAAGAGACTTCGTATTCGCTAGATGGACCACCTCTTAAAACTGCAATCTTTTTTCTAATCATGAGTTTATTTTAACACTATTTTTTTATTTCAAATATTTTTTTAAGAAGTTTTCTCGAAATGAAAAAAAGTCTCCTTCTAGAATTTCTCGTCTCATCCTTTTAACCAAGTTTACAATGAAATAGAGATTGTGAATGGAAGCCAAAGTCGCAGCCAACATTTCATCGGCTTTAAATAAATGATTTAAATAACTTTTTGAATAATTTTGACAAGTGTCGCATTGACAATCAACATCAAGGGGTTCCGAATTTTCTTTGAATTGACTGTTAGTGATATTAATTTTTCCGGCAGCCGTGTAAATTTGACCGTTGCGAGCAATTCGAGTGGGCGCCACACAATCAAATAAATCACAGCCATTTTCCACTGCTCCAAAAAGATCTTCCGGTTCTCCAATTCCTAAAAGATGTCGAGGTTTTTCTTCTGGTAAAATTTCATTGACCCAAGTTACCGCGTGACTCATATCTGTTTTTGCAAAAGAACCACCAATACCAAAACCGTCGAAATCTAAATCTTTAAAGAAATTAGCACTTTTTTTTCGTAATTCTTCATGACGACCACCTTGTACAATTCCAAAAAGGGCTTGGCTTTGGGAATTTTCTTTTGACAAGTGATATGCCAAACATTTTTTAGCCCAACGATGAGTTCGATCTAAGGCTTCATTTTGATAATGAACTGATTCGTTTGGAGAAGTACATTCATCAAAAGCAAAAATAATATCAGCCCCGATATTGTGTTGAATCTCAATTGATTTTTCTGGAGTGAACTCATGAATACTTCCGTCAAGATGGGAGCGAAAAACCACTTTGTCTGAATAAATTTCCGCCGGCTTAAAATGTTCAGAAATATTCCCTCGATCTCGTTTACGAGTTTCAGTTATTTCTTCGAGAAGTTTATTTGGATCACTTTCACTAGTAATTTTAGTGATGTTATTTCCAAAGGCTGCTCCTAAAGAGAAGACCTGAAAGCCGCCCGAGTCTGTCATCGTAGGACCGGACCAATTCATGAATTTATGAAGACCACCGGCTTTTTTAATAATCTCGTCTCCGGGTTGAAGAAATAAATGGTAAGTGTTAGCCAAAACTACCTGAGCCCCTAAATTTCGAACTTGTTCCGGAGTTAAAGATTTAACTGTCGCCTTAGTACCAACCGTCACAAAAGCCGGCGTTTCAATAATTCCGTGTTGAGTTTCAATTACGCCGGCTCGCCCCAGACGGCCTTCCAGTTTTTTTTCAATTTGAAATTTCATTTAACTTTAAAACTTTTTTATAAAGTTTAAATTAGTTAGTTGGTTTTTGAACATTTAACAATTCCACTTCAAAAAATAGTGTGGCTCCCCCAGGAATAATGACTTTTCCGTCTGGCAAAACAATACCTCGTTCACCATAAGCTAATTCAGGAGAAATTTTTAAATTTCTTTTTTCTCCAACTTTCATACCAAAAACTCCTTTTTCCCATCCAGCGATCACGTCTCCAGCTCCTAAATTAAATGGAAAAGGTTGATTTCTAGAGAGAGAACTATCAAAAATAGATTCATCTTCTAATTTTCCCACATAATGAACAATGACCAAATCGCCATTCTCAGCCACCAAACCGGAACCTTCGACGAGAATTTCTACCTCTAATCCTTCTTCGATTTTTATTAAATTATCTTTTTTTTCTTCCATAATATTATTATTTTCTTTAGTTAATTGAATTTCTTCTTCTTTTGACTCCCATAAAAAAATAAACAATCCAGCAATTGTAACGACTAAAATTACAATAATTGAAACATAAACATTTTTCATAAATAACATTATGGCAATAATGCTCGAATAAATCAATTTGGAAGGAATCGCTTTTTAGTTTAAAATAGAGAAATATGAATCATAAAATAAGACCGCACAAAATAGAAACCCCAGAAATTTTAACTTTAAAAAAATTAGACGAATCCATTAATAATAGAATTCTTAATATTAAAAATGAATTTACTTCTGGTTTTGATCTAATCAAGCAATTTCCTAAATCAGTAACGGTTTTTGGTTCGGCTCGCACTCTTCATGAAGAAAAAGATTATCAAAAAGCTCAAGAATTAACTCGTCGAATTGCTGAAGAATTAAATTATGTTGTCGTGACCGGTGGTGGTCCAGGAATTATGGAGGCAGCCAATAGCGGAGCTTTCGGCGTAAATGGTCGTTCTGTTGGTTTAACGATAAATTTACCGATGGAACAAGTCACCAATCCCCATTTAACAGACCATCTCGATTTTAAATACTTTTTTGCCAGAAAAGTATGTCTTTCTTTTTCAGCTGAAGCCTATGTTTATTTCCCTGGCGGTTTTGGAACTTTAGATGAATTATTTGAAATTTTAACTCTAGTGCAAACTGAAAAAATTGCCCCGGTTCCAATTATTTTATTTGGAAAAAGATATTGGAAAAATCTAGATAAATTTATTAGAAAAAATCTTTTAAAAAGAGAGATGATCGATAAGACCGACGTTAATTTATACACCATCTCCGAAGACATTGACGAAGTAATCGACATTATCAAAAAAGCTCCGGTAAGAAGAGGTTTTGAAGAAGATTAATCTAAATTAATTCCATCAGCTAAAAGGGTGTCGTCTGCACCTTCAGAGGTTTTTATTTTCTCTAATAAACTTTCTCTAATATCTTTTTTGATTCTTTCGCGATTTTTGGTCTTAAAGATAATAAGGGCTTCATTAATTTTAGCTCGAACCAAGGCCGGATTAGGAACACCGCCAATAAAAAAACCTTCAACATTTCCAGCGGTCTTAACATTAATATCTCCATAATTTAAGAAAGTTTGAATTAAACCGTCAATTTCATAAGTCACATCCTGAATTTTTTCAAGATTTAAAAAAGAAACCTCTCTTCGAAAAAAACCTTTTTGTTCAATGTCTAATAATTTTTTATCTGTAATCACCCAAACGTCTAAATAATAATCTGTCCAAAAGATAAATCCGGCCACCCAAAGTAAAAGTAGCCAGGCTAAATAGATGAAGGTTAATAAACTAGAGAGATTTCCTTCAAAAAAATTTACAATTCTCGAAAAATCAAAAGAAAACGAAAAAATCATCAAAGGCATTATTGAAAAAACAATTAAAACAAAAACCTCCGAGACAAAAACCAACCAGTGTTTTCGAATTTCAATTAATAAATTTTCATCTTTATCAAAGTTAATCATAAATTAATTTCGTAAATAATTAAAGTTAAAAACATCGAAAAAATTAAAATTAAAGAAACTCCCCAGAAAATTATTTTCGGAAGAATTCCAATTTTTTTCTTGACAGTATAATTTCTCCAGTGATAATGCAAAACAAAAGAAGTGATTAAAAAAAATCCCAAAATCAAAGCCAAGATTCCCCACAGTAAATCAGAGGGAATGGAAACATAAAAATCTGAAAAATTAAAATCCATACGGTTTTAATTTTAGCACTAATTTGTCAAAAATGTTCAAGGAAGTTAAAATAACATTTATGAATTATCTAGTTTTTGACACGGAAACAAAAAATACTTTTCAAGATGTTGGTTCTAACAATGCAGTAGATTTGGATATCTCTGTAATTTCAATTTACGACTCTCAAGAAAATAAAATAAGTAGTTTTTTAGAAAAAGATTTTTCTAAAATCGTATCTTCCGGATCCTGTTTTTCCAGAACGGGTGTGCCGAGATATAAGCCATCAT
>CAZTQC010000018.1:0-7655 GCA_964615685.1 uncultured Candidatus Saccharibacteria bacterium | reverse complement strand
GATACTTTTTATTATTTTTATTAAATCTTTTGACCACTTGATTTAGCCACTCTGATTTTCTTCTTATCTTCAATGATATAACCAACTCTAGTTGGTTTTTTAGTTTTTGGATCACTAATTAAAACGTTAGAAACATGAATTGGCATTGGTTTTTCAATAATTTGTCCGGCAGAATTTCCTCTTCCTTTTTTAACATGTTTTTTAGCAATATTAACTCCATCAACTACCACCTTATCGATACTAGGAAAAGTACGCAAAACCTTACCTTTTGTTCCCTTGTCTTTTCCAGCTATTATCACTACATTGTCATTTTTCTTTATTTTCATAATATTTTAATTAAATATAGTTAAATAATTTCTGGGGCCAATGAAGCAATTTTTTGGTAACCAAGCTCAGAAATTTCTCTTGGAATTGGACCAAAAATTCTATTGGCGATAGGTTCTTTTTTAACCTTATCAACGATAACAACAGAATTTTCATCGAATCTAATATAAGAACCATCTTTCCTTCTAAAGGCCTTCTTTTGACGAACGACAACTCCAACCAAAACATCTTTCTTTTTAACTTGTTTTCGAGGTTCGGCTTTTTGAACTGATAACACTACTAATTCACCAATTTCTGCGTATTTTTTCTTTGAAGAACCCAATACTTTAAAAACTCGGCCTATTTTAGCTCCTGAGTTGTCTGTGATTGTAACTATTGTTTGTGGTTGTATCATAAGCCTATTTTTCTATTTCAACTATTTTAAAACTCTTACTTTTTGAAATTGGTCGAGTTTCAATTATTTTTACTTTTTCTCCGATCGAAGCGGTGTTTCCAGCATCATGAGCTTTAATTTTGTTTCTTTTCTTTAAAAATTTTCCGTATTTTGCATGTTTAGTATATTTAGTTATTTCAACAACAACAGTATCTTTCATTTTGTTTGAAGTAACAACTCCACGAAGAACCTTTCCTTTAGAAAGTTCTGTTTTTTCATTATTCTCTTTTTCTTTTCTTTTAAACATTATCGGTTATTTAATTCAGTTAAAATTTGAGCCACTTCTTTTCGATGTTGTCGCCCCTCTTTAACACTTCTAGTATTACTTCCGGACATAGAAAAACGAAATTTTCGAACTCCTTCTCGAGCCTCATCTAAAGCTTTCTTTAATTCTTTGTCTGTCTTATTTTTTAACTCAGATGATTTCATGTTTTTTTATAAAAGTGTTTAGATACTTTACCAAAAATTGCTAAAATTACAATCTTTCAACAATTTTTGTTTTAACTGGTAATTTTGTTCCAGCTTTTCTTAAGGCTTCTTTGGCAATTTCTGGTGAGACTCCATCAACCTCAAAAATAATTCGACCAGATAAAATTTCAGTCACATATTCTTTCAAATCTCCTTTTCCCTTACCCATCTTTACTTCTGATGGTTTTTGAGTAATTGGTCTGTCTGGGAAAACCCTAATCCAAGATCGGCCAACCTTTCCCATATGATGTGACATCGCTCTTCGAGCAGATTCAATTTGATTAGAGTTAACTCGGGCATGAGCAAGAGCTTTTAATCCATAAGAACCAAAGTCCACTTTCACTCCTCTAGTATCATGTCTAAGAAGCTTAGTCGCGTTTCTACGACCAGTTTGCCATTTTCGATGTTTAACTTTTTTAGGAAATAATGCCATAGTACTATTTTTCTTTATTAAAAATTTCTCCTCGGTAAATCCAAACCTTAACACCTAAATCCCCTTGAGCAATTTTTGCTCTAACTCTAGCAAAGTCTATATCAGCTCTAAAAGTTTGCAAAGGAATTCGACCTCTTTTAATTTCTTCTGTTCGAGCCATGTCGGCACCATTTAAACGTCCGCCGATTCTAATTCTAACACCCTCAACTTCACGGTTGGCCGCAACTTTTTCAACCATTTGTTTCAAAACTCTTCGAAAAGGCATTCTTTTTTCAAGAGCATCTTTAACCATTAAAGCCACAATTCTAGCATCACTTTCAGCTGAACGTATTTCTTCAATATCAGTTTTTAATTCTATAGTTTCATCATAGATATTGTTTTTCTTCATGAACTTCTTTAAATCTGTTCGAATTCTTTCAATTCCTTCCCCGCTTCTTCCAACAATTAAACCAGGTCGTGAAGTTTTAATGATTATCCTAAATGTTTTATCGCTTCTTTCTATTTCAATCGCACCAATAAACATATTTTCCAGCTTTTTAAATAAAAACTGTCTAACTAAGGTATCAATCTTTAAATAATTTCGATATTTTTTATTATCACCAAACCAACGAGATTTCCAATCTCTGATAATACCTAATCTATGGGAATATGGATGAACGGTGTGTGACATATTATTTTTTATCTTTTTTAGAATCGTTTTCAGCCAAAACTAAACGAACGTGGCTAGTATGCTTATGAATAGGAAAAGCACGACCTCTCGCTCGTGCTCTCCATCTTTTTATTATTGGGCCACCATCCACAGTAATTTCTTTCACAAAAAGATATTCAGTTTTCAAATTAAAGTTATGAGTAGCGTTGGCAATAGCGGATCCTAAAAGCTTTTTCAACGGGTGTGAAGCTTTTTTTGAAGCAAAAGTTAAAATATTATTTGCTTGTTCTACAGATTTACCTCGAATAGTATCAGCAACTAATCTGACTTTTCTAGGTGATTGTCTATAATTTTTTAATTCTGCTTTAACCATAATAATTATTTACCTGATGCTGCTTTAGCGGCTTTTGCAGCACTGATTTCAGCCTCTCTTTTGGCTTGATCTTGTTCTTTCTGCATTTTACCTCCGTGTCTAATAAATTTCTTGGTGGGTGCGAATTCTCCTAATCTATGACTGACCATATCTTCAGAAACAAGTACTTCTACATGACTTTTACCATTGTGAACTCCAAATTTAAATCCGACCATTTCTGGAGAGATTTGTGAATTTCGAGACCAAGTCTTCACTACACCAGTTTCAGCTGGCTTTTTACCATTTATTTTTTTTAATAAGTTCGGGTCAACGTAGGGACCCTTTTTAAGTGATCTTGTCATATTTTAGAAAGAAAAAAGCCCACCTGAGCTTGGATGTTATATTAACAAAATGTGATTTATTGTCAATAAGCCCTCACTCTTTTAAAACAAAAATGATTTAATTTACAAACAACTTTCTCCGATTATCGTCTTTTTCCAACTTTTCTTCTCGAAACAATTACCTTATTTGAATACTTCTTTGAACGACGAGTTTTTTGTCCGATTCCAGTTGGTTTTCCCCATTTAGATTTT
Source organism: uncultured Candidatus Saccharibacteria bacterium (assembly GCA_964615685.1). GTDB lineage: Bacteria > Patescibacteriota > Minisyncoccia > Phycocordibacterales > JAACPR01 > CAZTQC01. Next base: position 4,403 of record CAZTQC010000018.1, on the reverse strand, counting down.
GCTCTTCTTAATCCTCGTCCTTGTCGACCTTCTCCTCCACCGTATGGATGGTCAACTGGATTCATAGCAGAACCTCTGACCGTTGGACGAACTCCTCTGTGTCTATTTCTTCCGGCTTTTCCTAGATTAACCAAGCGATATTCAGAATTTGAAACTTCTCCAATTGAAGCCCAAGCAGTATTAACAATTTTTCTTATTTCTGATGAAGGCATTCGCACATTAACTGTTTGTTCATCTTGAGCAACAACTTCAGCATATATTCCAGCCGATCTAGCGATTTTCGCACCACCATTTGGTTTCAATTCTAGGTTATAAACAAAGGTTCCTACTGGAATTTTTGATAATGGTACTCTATTCCCTGCAGTTAACGGAGCTTTTTCACTATTAATAACAGTGTCCCCGACTTTAACTGATTTTGGAAGTAAAATATATTTTCTTTCTCCGTCTGCGTAACAAACTAATCCGATAAAACCTGATCTATTAGGATCGTATTCGATTGTTTCTACTTTTGCTGGAATATCTTTTTTGAGATATTTAAAATCAATTTCTCGAAATTTTCTTTTATGACCACCTCCTTTATGTCGAGTAGTAATCTTTCCTTGATTATTTCTACCAACAGAACGCTTAACCCCTTTAGTTAAAGATTTTTTTGGTTTTTTAGCAGTTAAAACTCCTCTGTAAACCACCGAGGTCATATTTCTTCTTCCTGCACTTGTTGGTTTATGTTTTTTGATACTCATGTTTGTATATTATTTTCAATTTGTCTTACACAAATTCTATTAGATCGCCTTTTTTCAAAAAGACAACCGCTTTTTTACCGCCACCCTTAATGCCGCTTTTACCGCGAACTCTGACGGATTTTCTCGGGATTTTAATAATATTTATTTTAATTGGTACAACTTTATAAATCTTTTCAATCGCTTCTGCTATCTCATTTTTACTAGAATCTAATTGAACGTTAAAAGTGTAACAGTTTGACTCTCCAGCTGAAATCGCCGCTTTTTCAGTAATCCTTGGTTTCAAAATTACATTTGATAAATTTTTATCTGAAAGTTTTATTTCTTTTTTGGTAGTTTTCTTGTCTTCTGAAACTACTTTTTTACTTTCTTTTTTGTTAAATAATGTCATATTTCTTATTTATTTTCTTGTTTATCAGTAATTGAAATCTTACCTAATCTTTCGACCAAAGATTTTAAACTTTCCTCTGCGTTTTCTATCATTAAATACTTATGATTCAAAATTGTAGCAGGATTAAAGTTTCTCACTTCTTCAATAGAAATGTTGCTGAAGTTTCTAAAACTTTTTTCTGTATTTTCATCTCTTCCAAACATTCCTAGAATTGCTGAATTTTTTCTTTTGGTTTTCAATTTTTCAAAACCGGTATTTTTTGATAAAGCTTCAAGAATTTCTTTAGCTTTAACGGTTTTTGCTTCACTAATTTTAATAGGCTCAAGCAAAATCAACTCGTTATCACGAATTTTTTGAGAAAGAGTCACAGCTAAAGCTTTGATTCTCATTTTTTTATTGATTTTTTTAACAAAATTTCTTTCGTTAATCGGACCAAAAGTAATTCCTCCCCCTCTCCAAATAGGAGACCGGTTTGAACCGTGTCGAGCTCGACCAGTTCCTTTTTGTCTCCAAGGTTTTTTTCCACCACCAGAAACATCGCTTCGATCTTTAGTATGAGCAACATTATTTCGAGCGTTTGAGAGTATTGAAGTCACTACTTGATGAACCAAATCACCATTCCAAGGAAGATTAAATATTTCATCGGGTAAATCAATTTTCTTTAATTCTTTTCCTTCTATATTATATAAAGGTAATTTCATGATATTAATATTAATTATCTCCTTGAATTTCTACTAATGTGCCTCTTCGACCAGGGACAGCACCTCGAACATAAATTTCTCCTTTGGCTAGATCAATTTCTACTATTTTCATATTTTTGATAGTAACTCGATCACCACCCATTCTACCAGCCATTCGAGTTCCTTTTAAAACTCTTTGTGGACCTGTTGCCCCGATTGAACCGGGCTCTCTTTCAGAATGTTTTTGACCGTGAGATCTAGGACCTCCACTAAAACCGTGTCTTTTAACAACTCCTTGAAATCCTTTTCCTTTTGAAAAAGAAGAGATTCTAACTTTATCGTTCTTTTCAAAAGCAGATAAATCGATTTCATCTCCAACTTTTAATCCTTCTGGCAAATTTGGATATCTAAATTCTTTTAAATATCTGAAATTTCCCAAATCTTTGTAGTGACCTTTTTGGGCCTTATTCAAGTTTTTTTCTTTTTTTTCTCCAAAACCAATTTGAATAGCAGAATAACCATCCTGATTAGGAGTTTTAACTTGAACAATCACATTAGAACCCGATTTGATGACTGTAACAGGATGAACTACCCCATTTTCATCAAAAATCTGAGTCATTTTTTCTTTTAATCCTAGAATTGCTTTCATTTTTTTAATTAATTCTTTTTATTACCCAAGCCCAGCTTTTCATGAAGAATAAGCTGGGCAGGGCGAGCAGAGGGATTCCTTTTAAAAGGAAGTCCGTGTTCTTAAATCATTTTTACGTCAATATTCACTCCTGATGGTAAGCTCAGATTAGTAAGAGCTTCTATGACTTTAGCATCAGGATTTATAATGTCAATCAATCTTTTGTGAACCCTCATTTCAAATTGTTCTCGTGCATCTTTGTAAACAAAAGACGAACGGTTGACTGTATATTTTTTTATTTCTGTAGGCAAAGGAATTGGACCACTGATTTCTACGTCAAAACGTAAAGCGGTATCAATAATTTGCTTTACAGAAACATCAAGAATCTTGCTTTCGTATGCTCGAATCCTTATTCTCAGCTTCGGCACACTTTCTTCTTTTTTTTCTGTCATATTTTTGTTATTTTATACAGCCAGTGGTTTTAGATACAATTTTTATATCTAAAATAACCTGTCAGTATAAACTTTATAAATAAGAGGATTACGCGTTAATTTTTGTAACCACTCCAGCCCCAACGGTTTTTCCACCTTCTCGAATAGCAAATCTTTGTTGTTCTTCAAGAGCTACTGGATTTACTAATTTAACACTAAATTTTGCAGTATCTCCAGGCATTACCATTTCTGTTCCTTCTGCCAAAGTAACATCTCCAGTTACATCAGTAGTTCGAATATAGAATTGTGGTTTATAACCAGAGAAAAATGGAGTGTGTCTTCCTCCTTCTTCTTTTTTCAAAACGTAAACTTCTGCTTCAAAATCTGTATGAGGTGTTACTGAACCAGGTGCAGCTAAGACTTGTCCTCGATGAATTTCTTCCTTTTTTAATCCACGAAGTAGTACGCCGGCGTTATCTCCAGCCATACCCTCTTGTAGCTGTTTATTGAACATTTCAATTCCAGTTACAGTAGTTTTTCCTGTAGCCTTAATACCCACAATTTCAACTTCTTCTCCAATTTTAACAATTCCTCTTTCAATTCTACCAGTGACAACTGTTCCTCGTCCTTCGATTGAGAAAATATCTTCAACAGGCATTAAGAAAGGTTTGTCAGTTTCTCTTACTGGTTGTGGAATGAAAGTGTCAAGAGCTTCCATTAATTCCATAATTTTCAACGCATATTCGTCGTCTTTGCTTGTTGATTCTAAAGCCTTCAAAGCTGAACCTCGAATAATTGGAGCATTTTTTCCATCATATCCTTGTTGATCCAACAATTCTCGAATTTCCTCTTCAACAAGTTCTACCATTTCTTGATCATCAACCATATCAATTTTGTTGATGAAAACGATAATTTTAGGAACACCCACTTGTTTTGCAAGCAAAACGTGTTCACGAGTTTGAGGCATCATACCGTCAGTAGCGGCTACCACTAAAATAGCACCGTCCATCTGAGCAGCACCAGTGATCATGTTTTTGATGTAATCGGCATGTCCGGGAGCATCAATATGAGCATAATGACGAGCATTTGTCTCATATTCTTGGTGAGATAGAGCAATAGTAATTCCTCTTTCTTTTTCTTCTGGAGCGTTGTCAATATCTTCTATTTTTTTATCACTAGCAAGCAAGCCGTTCAATTTTAGAACGTTTAGAATTGCTGCGGTAAGAGTAGTTTTTCCGTGGTCAACGTGACCAATGGTTCCTACATTTACGTGTGGTTTATCACGATTAAATTCTGCCATATTAATTTTATAATTAAGTAATAATAATATTGGATAAGTTTAAAAGAAAGCACGAGAACTGAGTCTCTTTTAAAATTAGCCCGATTTCACATGTCTGACGCAATACAAAAATCGCGTAAAAATGCGTATGATTATAGTAACAAATGCAAAAATGTTGTCAATTAAACATATTAGATTTTAATAAAAAATAAACACTTTGAAATGAATTTAATTCCAAAGTGTTTATTTTTTATTAA
>CAZTQC010000017.1:0-7873 GCA_964615685.1 uncultured Candidatus Saccharibacteria bacterium | reverse complement strand
TAGAGTGTGAGTATAATTCACCACATGTCAAAAGTGAGAATTGGGTCTATTTTAATTTTAACCATCGGTTTTTTAATCGGTTGGTTTGTTTATACCACTGAAATCAATCCAAATTCAAATTTTAAATTTAAATTAGGTTTAGATTTAGCGAGCGGAACTCATTTAACCTATCGAGCAGATACTTCCTCAATTGAATCAAAAGGAGATATTTCCGGCGCTATGAGCTCTCTTCGTCAGACTGTTGAAAGAAGAATCAATATTTTCGGAGTTACCGAACCTATTGTTCAAGTGGAAACTGGAGGATTTTTAGGAGATAAAGAAGCAGAAAATCGTTTAATCGTTGAATTGCCCGGAATAACCGATGTGACTGAAGCCATTGAATTAATTGGTCAGACACCCTTGTTGGAGTTTAAATTATTGAACAACGATCCTCTTTTAATAGAAAAGATAACAGCCACTTCAACTCCTCTTGAAGAAAAAATTGTTTTACAAGATCGTCTTTATTCGGCCACTGGTTTAACCGGTGCTCAATTGGAAAAAGCTACTTTAGTTTTTGATCAAGTAAGTGGTCAAGCTTTGGTCAGTGTAAGATTTAATAAAGAAGGAAAAGAACTTTTAGCTAAAATTACTAGTGAAAAAATTGGGGAAGTGATGGCCATCTTTTTAGATAATGAATTAATTTCTGGTCCGGTTATTCGAGATAAAATCATTAACGGAGAAGCCCAAATTTCTGGAGACTTTACTCCAGAAGAAGCCAAAAAATTAGTCCAAGATTTAAATTTCGGAGCTTTGCCTTTACCAGTTGAATTGATTGAAACTCAAACTATCGGTGCTTCTTTAGGTCAAAATACTTTAAATAAAGGTATTGAGGCTTTAGTTTGGGGGTTGGGTGCAATCTTCCTTTTCTTAATTATTTTTTATCGTTTACCCGGTTTGATTGCCGCAGTGGCTTTGACTTTTTATGTAGCTGTGATGCTTTTCTTGTTTAAATTTATTCCGGTGACTTTAACCGCTTCTGGATTAGCTGGATTTATTTTATCTATTGGAATGGCGGTAGATGCGAATGTTTTGATTTTTGAAAGATTAAAAGAGGAGTTGGCCGAAGGATCTTCAATTTATGAAGCTATTAGAGAAAGTGTTAAAAGGGCCTGGACTTCAATTCGTGACGGAAATTTATCGAGTCTCATCTCGGCAATTGTTTTATTTTGGTTGTCCGGTACTTCTTTGGTAAAGGGATTTGCTTTGGTGTTCGGAATTGGGGTTCTCGTCAGTATGCTAACCGCTGTTTTTGTTTCTCAAATTTTTCTTCTGGCTTTGAGTAGTCGAAAAATTGGTAGTAAATTAGAATTTTTATTTAACAAAAAATAATTATGTGGATTATTCAAAAAAGAAAAATATTTTATAGCTTGTCATTTCTCATGGTTTTTTTGTCGATTTTGGCAATTTTTAATTGGGGTCTTAATTTAGGAATTGATTTTGTTGGAGGTTCAATTGTGGAATTTGAATTTACTACTCAAAAAGTCAGTAAAGATTTGGTATTAGAAAAACTTTCTTCGGCAGATACGGATTTAGGATCTTTTTCTTTGAGAGAAACTAATGAGAGAGGTTTTATTTTAAGGTCAAAAACAATTTCAGATATTGAAAAAGATTTATTAATGGAGGACTTAAAAGAACTTGGTGAATTGAACGAAAAAAGATTTAACACTATAGGTCCGACTTTGGGAAATGAATTAAAAGGTCGGACATTAGCTTCTTTGGGACTAGTTTTAATTTTCATTATTTTATTTATTGCTTTTTCTTTCCGACATGTTTCTCGACCAATTTCTTCCTGGAAGTATGGTTTCATTGCTGTGATGGCTCTTTTACACGATATTTTAATAACAGTGGGCTTCTTTTCGATTTTAGGTAGATTTTATGGAGTAGAAATCGATACTCTCTTTGTCGTCGCCATTCTAGTAATTTTAGGATATTCCATCAATGACACCATTGTCGTTTTTGACCGAGTTCGAGAAAATTTACGCGAATATCCAGATAAAAAAAGAGAAGATCAATTTGAATCTGTCGTGGGCAAAAGCTTAAGCCAAACTATTACTCGCTCTCTTAATACTTCGATTACAACTCTATTAGCTTTATTAGCTATTTATTTTCTAGGAGGTGAGTCGACCAAATACTTCTCTTTAGCTTTAGTCATCGGAGTACTTGCAGGAACTTATTCTTCAATTTTCTTTGCTTCACCGATACTAGTCACTTTTAAAAGATTTCAGGAAAAAAGAAAAATTGCCAAAATATAAGTGTTATAATTATTAAATAATTTTAAAAATATGGCCAGTCATAAAGATCCTCGAACTCTGACTAAAGAAAAAGAATTACTAGAATTTAATTTGAGAGATACGCAACTTAAATATCGGAAAAATGCCGATGAATTAATTAGAGTTGAAAGAGAGGAAAAAACTCTCAGTCAAAAAGTTTTTAGTGTAAAAAGAGAATTAGAACTATTAGAACTTAAGAAAGATTCTTTTACTAGAAATTTGGAAAATTTAAAATCTGAAGAAACTCGTTTAAAATCCGAATTAAGCAAATTAGAAGCTGACATAAATTTAAAAGATCGAGAAATCAAACAAAGCGAAATGAACTCTAAAAAAGCTTGACTTATTACTCTCCTTGATTATAATAGCTGTTACCTCCTAGTGAGGGATTTATTTTGACCTTTGAAAACTAAATATACATTGCATTGGAATCTGGTAATAAGGTGTTAAAACCTTTACAGAATCTATTGCTATGTGCAACAAAAAACAACTATATTATTCTTTATCTTGTCTCTTTTTAAGCATTGGATAAATGCAAAAGAGATGAAAATTCTATGAAATAGAATCTTCTCTTATTTTAAGAGTTTGATCCTAGCTCAGGATGAACGCTGGCGGCGTGGTTAAGGCATGCAAGTCAAGGGGGCACTTTGGTGCAACCGGCAAACGGGGTAGTAATAAGTAGGAACATACCCGAGAGTCAGGAATAGCCATGGGAAACTGTGGGTAATACTTGATGATCTCTACGGAGCAAAGATTTATCGCTCTCGGATTGGCCTACTTCGTATCAGCTTGTTGGTAAGGTAATGGCTTACCAAGGCTATGACGCGTAGGGGAGGTGAGAGCCTGACCCCCACCATTGGCACTGCGACACTGGCCAAACACCTACGGGTGGCTGCAGTCGAGAATCTTCCGCAATGGACGAAAGTCTGACGGAGCGACGCCGCGTGATTGAAGAAGCAATTCGTTGTGTAAAAATCTTTTATGAGGGAAGAAGTTTATTGACGGTACCTCATGAATAAGGGGCTCCTAATCTCGTGCCAGCAGGAGCGGTAATACGAGAGCCCCGAGCGTTATCCGGAATTATTGGGCGTAAAGGGTGCGCAGGCGGTGATGTTGGTCGTTTGTTAAATCTCTGGGCTTAACCTAGAGACCGCGAGCGAAACGGCATCACTAGAGATTGTGGGGGGTATGGGGAACTCATGGTGTAGGGGTGAAATCCGTTGATATCATGGGGAACACCAAAAGCGAAGGCACCATACTAACACATTTCTGACGCTCAGGCACGAAAGCGTGGGTAGCGAATGGGATTAGATACCCCAGTAGTCCACGCCCTAAACGTTGTTCTCTAGATTTGGGGAGTATCGACCCTTTCCGAGTCGTAGCTAACGCATTAAGAGAACCGCCTGGGTAGTACGGCCGCAAGGCTAAAACTCAAAGGAATAGACGGGGGCTTGCACAAGCGGTGGATCATGTGGCTTAATTCGTAGATAAACGAAGAACCTTACCAAGGCTAGTACTTATTTGAAAGCTCTTAGAAACAAGAGCCCTCTTCGGACAGATAAGCAGGTGATGCATGGCCGTCGTCAGTTCGTGGTTTGAATTGTTCCCTTAAGTGGGGTAACGAACGCAACCCTCATTGTGTGTTACAAGTGTCACACGAGACTGCCCTCGCTTTTGTCTTTAAAAGCAAAAGTTAATTCGTTTTTATTTGAAGATAAAAGCGAGGGAGGAAGGTGAGGATGACGCCAGGTCAGCATGTCCCTTGACGCCTTGGGCTGCACACGTGATACAATGGGTAGAACAAAAGGACGCGAAACCGAAAGGTGGAGCAAATCCTCTAAATCTACCCCCAGTTCGGATTGAGGTCTGCAACTCGACCTCATGAAGTTGGAATCGCTAGTAATCGTAGGTCAGCTATACTACGGTGAATACGTTCTCAAGCCTTGTACTCACCGCCCGTCACATCAAGGGAGTTGGGAGTACCCGAAGCTTCAACTAGTTTGGAGTAACGGTAAATTCAATAACAGGGATGAAGTCGTAACAAGGCACGGGTAGCGGAAGCTGTTCGTGGATTAATTCAAGTGAAGCATGTTTGCTGGACTTCGGTCGCAGTGAACTCATGGTGTCGATTTTCTGTGTCTCGATCGAGCATGGAAAGGGGATTATACGAAAACCCCTTTAACCGTATTGGACTTTATGGAAAGACATAATGACCGCTTGGAAAGACTAGCTAAAAAGAGGCAAGATAAAGATTCAGATAGTTGTTGAATAACAAGAAAACCGCGTAAGTAATTTACGCGGTTTTCTTTGATTAATTTTTTAGCTTTTTAACTTTAACCTAGTTTTCGAGCTAAGTTAGCTTTTTTGAAATCGGCAATCTTTTGAGAAATAAGCTTTTTGTTTTTCTTACTTAAGAAAGTATAAGCGACAATTCCTGACCAGATGAGAATTAAGCTGACTAAACCGATTGTTTTGGCGACATCTTCTGGACCAGTGTATGGTACTTGGTTTAGATAAATAGAAGAGATTCCGGTAGGAGTTGTTGGGGTGTTTATAGTTGAAGCAATTACCCTAACATCGTTATCATCGTCATCATCATCGCTTACACGAATGATTGGACAAGTATCACTGTCTTTATTTCCATCATCATCTCTAACAGTTACCTTTAAGCTGTAACGACCTTCTTCATCGATTGTTACTCTTTGACTTTTATCATTATCATCAAAGTCATCAATTTCATCATCATCACCACTCCATTGAATATCAAAGGGGCCGTTTCCACCATCAATATCTACAGAAATTGTGATTTTATCTCCCGCGTCAATTGAAGTATCAGAAACTCTACATTCGATTTCTAATTCATCGTCATCCTCTTCTTCAACATAGACAGTACTACAAGTACTTGTGTCAGTTCTGCCTTTGTCATCTGTTACCCTAATTGAAGCATAGTATTTTCCTTCGCGAGTGAATATTTTACTGATTTCTTTTTGATATCCACTAACATCACCACTCCAGTCGTATTCGTATGGATATTCTCCTCCTGAAACAATAGCTTTAAAATAGACTCTGTCTCCTTCTTCTACTCTAGTATCAGAAACTTGACATTGAACTTGAAGCTCGTCTGGTTCCGGTTCTTCTTCAGTAACAGTAACGGTTGAACAAGTATCTGTGTCTGTTTTGCCGTTTGCGTCTTCTACAGTTACAGAAACATTGTAAGTTCCGGGATTATTAAATTGATAACTTAAGCTTTTTGAACTGCTATTAATAGCGCCATTCCAATCGTATTTATATGGAGATTTACCATCTACAACTTCAGCATTAAAGTAAACTTTTTCACCAGTTTTAATTGAAGTATCAGAAACTTGACATTGAACTTGAGGATTTTCCGGTTCTTCTTCAGTAACAGTAACGGTTGAACAAGTATCTGTGTCTGTTTTGCCGTTTGCGTCTTCTACAGTTACAGAAACATTGTAAGTTCCGGGATTATTAAATTGATAACTTAAGCTTTTTGAACTGCTATTAATAGCGCCATTCCAATCGTATTTATATGGAGATTTACCATCTACAACTTCAGCATTAAAGTAAACTTTTTCACCAGTTTTAATTGAAGTATCAGAAACTTGACATTGAACTTGAGGATTTTCCGGTTCCGGTTCTTCATAATCCAATCTTTCAAATTTAGCACAGACAGGAGTAACACTTTCTGGTGTATTTGATTGATGATAATAAGAGTGCTCCGCTACGATTTTGGTAACCGGATCTAATATTTCAACGTCATCTGTGACAACAGTTACTATTGCGTCTCGATTTCCGGGAATATCACGAGTATCACCAGTTGCAAAAATCTCATAAGAATAATTATATAATCTTAAGAAAACAGATTCTTTGGTTTGATTGGCATTGGCTCCGTTTTGAGCAGCGTGATTATCCCAAGTTTCAACCGAAATTTTGTAACGACCAGTTGGAATGTTTAAGCCCGTTGTGGTTGTGTGATAATTATAACCAGGGCCATCTGTAGCCAAAAGTTTTTGACTAGAAAAAGAAACAATAACATCTTGATTGCTTGATTTGGTCAAAGAACAAGAAGCAGCCTCTACTTTGGTAGGGGAAAATCCAACAAAAACAAATATTAGAACTAAACTAACAAATGTTTTTAATAGTGCCCCTGTTTTTTCGTTGTCTTGAATTTTTTTCATACTTTTATAATTATTTGTGATTAACAAAATGGTAGCATACTTGATTATATTTGTCAACAGATTTAAAAACTTGCCTTTTAGCAAAAAGCGATGTTTAAAAGGCTTTCCTTTTTTGATTTTTTTTGATAACCTTGTATTTATTCAGAGAAAATCTGAAGAAATATGCGCGTGTAGCTCAGGTGGTTAGAGCGCGTCACTGATAATGACGAGGTCCCAGGTTCGAGTCCTGGCATGCGCACTAAAATTTGATTTTTTATTTAAAATATTCTCGATTTAAATTACGTAATATTATTGATTAATAATATTGGGTTCGATTTCTAGTTTAATATTAAATTTGTCAAAAATTTTCTTTTGAATTTCGGAAAAAGCTAATTCTAAATCTGGAAAATTTGCTTTTCCATCCGGATTAGTGATGACGAGGGCATTATTTTTATAAACTTTTATCGGTCCAATTTCTTTATCCTTATAATTTGCTTGTTCGATGAGCCAGCCGGCGTAGACTTTTATTTGATCTTCTCCCACTTTAAAGTGGGGAATTTCTAAATACTTTTTCTCTAATTTATCTAATTGTTCTTGAGAAATAACAGGATTTTTAAAAAAAGAACCACAATTCGGAATAATTTGAGGATCTGGTAGTTTTCGACTTCGAATTTCTAAAATAGCTTCTCGAATTTCGGCCACATTAGCTTCTTTTTTCTTTTTTTCTAGAAAATAAAGCTGAACATCTTTATATTGAGGAACCAAAGGTTCTTTTTTATAAAGTTGAAAGGCCACTTGGGTAATAATGAATTTTCCTAGATTTTTTTTAAAAATACTATCTCGATAAGAAAATTCACATTGTTCATTTGAAATTTCGTAAAATTTTCCATCGGTTGGATCAAAAACTTCTAGCCAAATTAAATTATTTGCAATTTCTTGGCCATAAGCTCCTATATTTTGAATGGGACCAGCTCCGACTGTTCCTGGAATTCCAGAAAGGGCCTCAATGCCTGAAAGTTTGTTTTTCACAGACCAATTAACAAAATCATCCCAATTTTCTCCAGCTCCGACCAGCACATTTACAAAATTTTCATTTTCGTAAAGTTTAATAATTCCTGGAATTTTTATTAAAGCCAAAACCCGAGAAAGATTTTTATCAGAAAAAATAGTATTTGTCCCTGAACCAAGGGGGAAAACTGTTAAGTTTTGTTTTTTAGCAAAAGAGGAAATTTCTTTTAAATCTGATTTATTTTGGACTTCTCCGAAAAAATTTACTTGCCCGCCGATTTTCATCGAAGAATACTCTTTTAATTTTATTTTTTCTTGAATGTTCATAAGTATAATGATTAGATATAATATATCATATATGATATATTATATTTAAAATTGAAA
>CAZTQC010000016.1:0-7898 GCA_964615685.1 uncultured Candidatus Saccharibacteria bacterium | reverse complement strand
TTTTAATAAAATTTATTTTTAAAGTTTTATCAATAAAATTTAAACAACGCAAGTTTTTTAAATGTGGATATCTTTTAGTATCTAATTTTAGTGGCAAAATAAGTTAAGCCAATAGCAATTGCGTCATACTCATCGTCATATTTTATCTTATTTTCAATTTCAACAAGATTACAAACCATCTTAATTACTGCATTTTTATCACTCTTTCCATAACCAGTAATTGCATTTTTAATTTGAGTCGGTCCAAACTCAACGACTTCTAAACCAGCCGATTTCGAGATGGCGATAATTACACCGCGAGCCTCAGAAACAAGTAAAGCTGTTTTTTGATTGTTACTAAAAAATAAAGTTTCAATTGCTAAGGCTTGCGGTTGATAATCTAAAATTATTTGTTCGATTTTTTCTTTAATTAAAGCGAGTCTTTCTGGGTGAGATAATTTTTGAGAAGTTTTAAAACATTCTGAATAAATCAAAGTTTCTTTTTGTTTTAAATCTTTTTTTAAAATAGCAATACCTAGTCTTTCATACCCGGGATCTATTGCAAGTATTTGCATGATTTATTCCGCATTAGTGTACACATCTTGCACGTCGTCCAATTCTTCTAATTGTTCAATTAAGTTAGAAAGTTTCTCTCCATCCTCCTCGGTAATCTGAACAGTTGAATTTGCTATTAATTCACCACCGCTTTTTGTAAAGGCCCACAAGGCAGCTCCTTGAGCAGCTAATTCAATATTATGTTTAGAAAGAAGATGTCTTATTTCTGCGGCACTTCTATTTTTATTATCGGTTAATCCTTCAATAATTAAAGCAGCACCTCCTGGACCATATGCTTCATAAGTTACAGAATCAAGAGTAAGTGTGTCTTTATCAATCCCTTTTTTAATTGCTCTCTCAATAGTATCTTTAGGCATATTTTCCTTTTTAGCTGTTTCAATGGCTGTTGCCAAAGATGGAGAAGTAATATCACCATTACATTTTTTTGATTCCGCGATAATCAACTTAGAAATTTTTGAAAATAAATTACTTTTTTGCGAATCCGCCGCTCCTTTTTTATGTTTAATTTTTGACCATTTATTATGTCCTGACATTTTTTATGAATTAAGCCAATAAATCTTTCAAATAATCTTTTCGATTATAATATAAAGTTAATTTTTAAGAAAGAATATTTTTTTTATAAAAATTTACCTTGAATATGATCTGGAGCATCTAAATTAAGATGTTTATAGCCCAATAAAGTGGCCACTCTTCCTCGAGAAGTCCTCTCTATAAAACCCAATTGAATTAAATATGGTTCATTGAACTCTTCAATTGTGCTTGCTTCTTCTGAAAGAGATGTGGCCAAAGTTCCAACTCCAACAGGCCCACCGTTAAATTTATTAATAATTGTTTCTAAAACTTTATTATCCGCGTAAGTTAAACCAATTTCATCGATCCCAATCATCTCTAAAGTTTTTTGAACACTTTCTTTATTTAAAACAATATTTTTGACTTGACTGTAGTCCCTACATCTTTTTAATAAATAATTAGCTGTTCGAGGAGTTTTTCGACTTCTTTTAGCAATTTCAAATGAAGCCTCTTCAACTAATTCTACTTTTAAAATGTTAGCCGATCTTTGAATAATTCTTTCTATTTCATTTTCCGTGTAAAATTCAAGTTTAAATATTCCACCTGAAAATCTTGAACGTAATGGAGAAGAAATCATGGCGATTCGAGTAGTGGCAGCAATTAAGGTAAAAGGAGGTAATTCCAATTGAATTGTTCTAGCGCTTGGTCCCTTACCAATTATAATATCTAAGACACCTGATTCCATGGCAGGGTAAAGAATTTCTTCAACGGTTGTATTTAAACGATGAATTTCATCGATAAATAAAATATCACCCGGGGAAAGATTGGTGAGAATTGAGGCCAAATCACCAACTTTTTCTATTGAGGGTCCGGAAGTTATTTTTATTTGAGTGTTTGCGTGTTTAGCAATTAAATGTGCCAAAGTTGTTTTTCCTAAACCAGGTGGGCCGTAAAAAAGGATGTGTTCTGGAGAATGATTACGTTGTTTAGCTGCTTCTAGGAGGATATGAAGGTTATCTTTTATCTTTTCTTGACCAACATATTCATCCCAGGTGTTCGGTCGTAATTGTTGATCTAAATAAACCTCATCCTGAGAATTTTCAATGTTTTTTTCTAAATCGCTTGACATATTATCTATATGTGTTAGTATATCACATGAAACTAATTTCTTTATATATCCAAGTCATAAATCTCTAAACAATCCGGTTAACACCTAGTAGGGTATTTTTCTAAGGACGCTTCTGGTTGCGATATTAATATCGTTTGCTGGAGCTATCCCCATGATTATACCTGTCTTCTAACAAACATGTTAGAAGAAGTTGTTTAGAGATTTATGCTTTGGATAAGAACTTTTTTGAATTTTTATTTCTAAAATTTATCTTACTCAAATTACTATTTTTTACAACTAGTCAGAGCACTTTTTTTGTTTTTTAAAATTGAGAAATTGGATCTTCTATTTCCATTTTTCCCTCTCTTTTAACCATATCAACAACACGACTAACTTCTTCAAAACTAGTAATTCCTTTTAATATTTTTATTAACCCATCTTGTGACATGTCCAACATTCCATCTTGTTGGGCTATTTTTTTTATCTCTCTTTCGCTTGGATTTCTATTAATCACATCCTCAAGTTCTTCTCCTCGATTTAAAACTGCTTCAAAAATTCCAATTCGACCCCGATAACCAGTGTTATTACAATGAGAACAACCAACGGGTTTATAAATGGTGTTAGTAAAATCTGGACGAAGTTCTTGAGGAATACTTTCATGAATAGATTTCATAATTTCCAACTCCTCTTCATTCATTATTGTCTCTTTTTTGCATTCGGAACAAAGTTTTCGAGCTAATCTTTGTGCGATTACTAAAGTAATAGCAGAAGTTAAGATTTTAGAATTAACTCCAAGATCAATTAAACGAGGAAAAGCCCCAGCGGCATTATTAGTATGTAAAGTCGAGAAAACAAGATGTCCAGTCAAAGCAGCATGAACTGCGGTTTCGGCAGTTTCCAAATCTCGAATTTCTCCAACCATGATAACATCTGGATCTTGACGTAAAGAACTTTTTAAACCGTTGGCAAAATCATAATTCTTTTTTTCATCAACTTGGGTTTGAACAATACCAGGTAAATGATATTCAATTGGGTCTTCAATCGTAATAATTTTTATTCCAGGACTCCTTTTCTGACTTAAAAAAGAATAAAGGGTTGTGGTTTTACCAGAGCCGGTTGGCCCGGTATTTAAAATCATACCGTTTGGTTTGTTAATAGCGTATTCAAAGATTTTTTTTAAATATTTCGGTACTCCTAGATCGTCAATTGAGATAGTTAAAGAGGTTGGATCAAGAAGTCTCATCACAATTGATTCTCCATAATTACCCGGAAGAACTGATGATCGAATTTCGATTTCTTTTTTTCCTATTTTGACACTAAAACGTCCATCTTGGGCATTATCCTTGATGTTGATTTTCATTCCAGAGAGAAGTTTAATTCTCGAAAGAAGTAATTTATAAGTGTCAAAATCAAAAGAGGTTATCATAATTAGAACTCCATCAACACGAAATCGCACCAAAGTTCTTCCTTCTTCTGGTTCAATATGAATATCTGATGATTTGGTAGCGATAGCTGCTGCAACAATAATTTCGACTATTCTAGAAATACGAAAACTTTTTTTCATTTCTAAAATTTCCCCAATTAAATTTTTCCCATCCTCAATTGATTGAACTTGAGAGATAAATTTTTCAATCTCTTCATTGGAGATATCAAGAGCACCGATTTTCGATTCTGTTGCAAAAGAAATATCTGCATAGCGAGACCAGGCTTTCTCCAAACTTTTGGTAGAGACTAAAAAAGGCTCGATGAAATAACCCCGATTTTCTAAATCAGCAATTTCATTTTGAACTTCTTGTCGATTAGGACTTTTTACCGCTAGAGAAACCTTTTTATTATTTAAATCAAAAGCAGCAATCTCTGCTTTTCTTGATCTTTCTTCTGAAATTAATCTTAGGGCATTTGTGTCTATTCCAGCTTCGTTTAGATTTATATATGAAATTCCATATCGGGCCGAAAGAATTTGTGATAATTCCTCTTCTTCTTTATTATGTAATTCTTGAATTCTAGAATTTTGTTTCTCCTCATCAAAATTAATAGCCATTTGAATTATATTCTATCAAATTCTTTAGAGAACAGAAAGAATAGGAACTGATTTAACCTTGACAAAATGGGTTATTTTTGTAATAGTTTATAAGAATTTTCAGTTCCTCAAGTTCTTTTAAGGATACTCATATGAAGAAGGAGAAAAAGTATGAAACCGATTTGGAGATTTTTCCTGATATTTTTTCTGTTGCTTTTTGCGTTTTTAATCAGTGGTTGCCTCGTCCCGAGTCAAACTATCACTGAAACAAGTGATGGAAGAACAATTATTACTCAGAACAACTGGGCATTAATTGATTTGGAGGCAACCCCGGGTCCGTACGGAAGAATTAGATATAGTGGAGCAGATCACTTAGTCCTTTGCCCCCATTGTTATCGAAGAAGAACACATGAGGTGTGGTGCCCTTGTGTTCGATATTCTCGACCAGTGATTGTCGAGAGAAGAATATATCATCACAGATATTACTATTGATTTTACAAATTGATATTGACAAAGTTTCTCCTTTTTTCTTTGTTAGTATCAATTGGCCTAACACCGAGACTTTCTCTACAAAGAAAGTCAAGGTGTTAGGTTTTTTTATTTCAAATATCCAATCTCTATCTGGATTTTTATATGTTAAAATAGTTTTATGAAGTGGAAAATTGATAAAGAGAGAGATTTAGAAAAAGTTGTTGAAAAAGTTTTTGAAATTATTGAAAAAAAAATCAATAAAGAGAAAAAGGCTACAGTTATTGCTCTTTATGGGGATTTGGGTTCAGGAAAAACAACTTTTACTAAATATTTAGCTAAATTTTTAGGAATTAAGGATTTAATCACTAGCCCAACTTTTGTTATTCAAAAAAGTTTTAGTATCTTAAAAGGATTTGGAAGTAAAAAAGAGATTTTTAAAAAGCTTATTCATATTGATGCTTATCGAATTGAGTCAGCAGAAGAGCTGATTAAACTAAATTGGATAGAAAATATTTCGCAGGCAGAAAATTTAATTGTTGTTGAGTGGCCGGAAAAAATTTTAGAAATCTTACCGAAAGAAATTATTCCACTTCATTTTAATTTTATAAATGAAACTACTCGGGAAGTTTCAATAGAAGAAATAGATAATTTCGATGATTAAAAAAACTAAAAAATTAATTTTATTAGATGCTCATGCGATTTTGCACCGGGCCTATCATGCCCTACCGGATTTTTCTTCGAGCAAAGGAGAACCAACCGGAGCTCTTTTTGGATTATCGACCATGCTTTTCAGTATTATTAAAGAACTTAAACCCGATTATATTATTGCTGCTTTTGATTTACCTAAACCAACTTATCGTCACGAAGCTTACGCTGATTATAAGGCAGGACGAAAAAAAACAGATAATAATTTAATTGATCAATTTATTCGAGCACGTGATATGTTCAAAGCTTTTAATATTCCAATTTATGAAAAAGAGGGTTTTGAAGCCGATGATGTTTTAGGAACTATTTGTCATGAATTAAAAAATAATTTCGAAATAGAAATTATCATCGCTTCTGGTGATATGGACACCTTACAATTGGTCGATAAAAAAAGAGTTCAGGTTTACACCTTAAAAAAAGGAATTAAAGACACAATTTTGTATGATGAAAAAGCAGTAAAAGAGAGATTTGGTTTCGCTCCAAAACTTTTGATTGATTATAAGGGGCTTCGTGGCGATCCTTCAGATAATATTATTGGAGTTGAAGGAGTGGGTGAAAAGACGGCAACCTCTTTAATTACAAATTTCGGAACTATTGAGGAAATTTATAAAGCTTTAAATAAAAAAGATAAAAAAGTATTTGAAAAAATTGGAATTAAAGAAAGGATGCAGAAAATTTTATTAGAAAATAAAGAAGAAGCTGAATTTAGTAAAATGTTGGCTACAATTCGATTAGATGTTCCGTTGAATTTTAAAATACCAAATAAAAGCTGGCGAGAGGGAATTAATCATCAGAAAATCAAAGAGTTATTTCAAGAATTAGATTTTCGCTCTTTAACCGGACGTTTAAACGAAGTTCTAGAAGTTAAAGAAGATTTTCAAGAGGAAAGTTCTGAAGAAAAAAAAGATTCTCTTCGATCTCAAATTGATCCACAAAAAATAAAAGAGACAACAATTGCTTTGTGGCTTTTAGATTCTTCTCTAACTAATCCAACTTTGGATGATATTTTGGTTTACACTCAAACAGATGATTTTAAAAAAGCCGAAAAAATTATTTTAACCGAAATTAAAAAAAATAATTTAGAATTTCTATTCAATCAAGTAGAGAAACCTCTAATTCCGATAATCTCGAAAATGCAGAAAAAAGGAGTAAAAGTTGACGTAAAAAAATTAAAACAACTTTCTGCAAAATATCATGTTGAACTTTCTAAAATTGAAAAAGAAATTTATCGTGAAGCCGGAACCGAATTTAATCTTAATTCCCCCAAACAACTTTCTGAAGTTTTATTTCAACAAATGGGGTTGACCTACAAAGGAATGAGAAAGACCTCTACCGGAAAATATTCAACCAAAGAAGATGTTTTACAAAAAATTGCTTTAGAACATGAAATTGGTAACAAGATTTTAGAATATCGAGAATATCAAAAATTACTGTCGACTTACGTTGACACTCTACCTAACCATGTTTCTGAGGATGGAAGAATTCATGCAGAATTTTTACAAACAGGAACTAATACCGGCCGTTTTTCTTCTCGAAATCCTAATTTGCAAAATATTCCTGTCGGTCTAGAAAAAGGTAAAATCATTCGAGAAGCTTTTGTGGCTGAAAAAGGTTTTAAACTATTAAGTTTTGATTATTCTCAAATCGAGTTAAGAATTGCTGCCTTTCTGGCTAAAGATTCAAAATTGATTCAAACCTTTAAAAATAAAGAAGATATTCATACCGCTGTGGCTTCTGAAATTTTCGAAGTTTCTCCCGAAGAAGTCACTAAAGAAATGCGTCGTCAGGCTAAAATTATTAACTTCGGAATTTTGTATGGAATGGGAATTTCCTCTTTACAAAAAGGTTTGGGAACAGATCGAAAAACAGCTCAAGATTTTTATAATAAATATTTTGAGAAATATAAAGGTTTGGCTAAATATATCGATCAAATTAAAATTAGTACGGCTCGGACAGGATTTACAAAAACTTTTTTTGGTCGAAGAAGATATTTCGAGGGTTTTCGTTCCAATTTACCTTTTATTCGAGCTCAAGCTGAAAGAATGGCTATTAATGCACCTATTCAAGGAACTAGCGCTGATATTATCAAGATCGCCATGGTGAAAATTGATGAACTGATAGAAAAAGAAAATCTTAATGGAGAGGTGAGTTTAATTTTACAAATTCACGATGAATTAATTTATGAAGTGCGAAATGATTTTGTAAAGAGTTGTATTCCGAAAATTCAAAAAATTATGAACTCTGTTCTAAGTTTGAAAGAAACAGAAGGAGTACCGATTTTATCTGATTGCCTTATTGGAAATTCTTGGGGAGATATGAAGAAATAAAATATGCTTTACTTTATTTACGGAGATTCAAAAAAGATTTTTAAAAAAGCCACCAACTTGGTTGAGGGGATGCTTGCTAAAAAACCGGAAGCTTTAGTTTTAAAAATGGATTCGGATAATTGGTCTAATGACAAAGTAAAAGAATTTATTAAAAGTCACTCACTTTTTTCTCAAAAATATATTGTTTTATTATCCAGATTTT
>CAZTQC010000015.1:0-8434 GCA_964615685.1 uncultured Candidatus Saccharibacteria bacterium | reverse complement strand
ACATTATTGGTTTAGGAAATCCAGAAGATAAATATGTTGGGACTCGCCACAATGTTGGGAGAGAAATTGTCGGGACTTTTGCTAAAAAGTTTAAGTTTCCAGATTTTACTTTTGAGAAAAAATATAATGCTTTAATTTCTGAAGGAAAAATTGAAAAAGAAAAAGTGATGTTGATTTTGCCTGAAACTTTTATGAATAAATCAGGCTCTGCTCTGAAAAAAATTATTACTAGTGGTAAAAAAGCGGAAAAAATGACGGTAGTTTATGACGATTTAGATTTAGGTTTGGGGACAGTTAAAATTAATTTTAATCGAGGTGACGGTGGGCATCGGGGACTACTTTCAGTAATCAAAGCTATCAAAACAAAATCTTTTCCTCGTTTAAGAATAGGAACTTCTCCTAAAACTCCTGCTGGTAAAATCAAAAAACCCCAAGGAGAAGAAAAGGTTATTCAACATGTTCTGAGTAAATTTAATAAAAAAGAAGAAGAGGAATACCAAAAAGTTGTTAAAAAGGCTGTAAATTCTTTAGAAAAAATTGTGACAGAAGGTTACTTGAAAGCCATGAATAGTTGTAATTCATAAATTCAAAAAAGATTCAAAAGGGTAATAAAAAAATAACCTTCTCAATCTAAAGCAAAGAGGGTTATTTTTTTATTTTTTTATTCAGCGACTTTTGTGGTCAGAGTCATTTTTTGCTCTTTTGCATCAAATAACGTAATTTTGAAATTATATGATTTACCTAATTCTAATTTTTGTTTCAAATCATCAGCATTTTCAAATTCAGAAATATGAACCAAGCCAGCCACTCCTTCTTCGATGGAGATAAGTGCGCCATGTTTGTTATGTTTGATCACAATTCCTTTAACAACATCATCTTTTTTATATTTATCTTCGGCGTCTAACCAAGGATTTGTTTTTAAGGCCTTGATGGAAAGGGAAATTTTGTCGTCTTTAACTTCAATAATTTTAGCTTTGACTTTGTCTCCGACAGAGTAATATTGTCGAGGATCTTCAACTAATGACCAATTGATTTCAGAAATATGAACCAGTCCCTCCACTCCGTTATCAACTTTGATAAAGACTCCAAAATCAACGACACCAGTCACTTCTCCTTCAAGAATGTCTCCGACTTTGTATTTCTCAACGGAAGGCGTTCCTTCTGTTTTTCCGGACAATTCTTTTTCAGAAAAAATAAGTTTGCCGTCCTCGGAGGTTGCTCCAATTACTGAAACATTTAATTCAGTATCAATTAATTTTTTCAATTCCTCTAAAATTTTCATTTTGTCCCCATCTGTGACCCGAGGATAATTTTCTGCGGACAGTTGAGAAGCCGGAAGAAATCCTTGAAGACCTTGCCAATTCATAATCAACCCCCCTTTATTAGCATCTTGAACTTTTAGGCGAAGAGGTTTTTTTGATTTGATGGCTTCTTCAACTTCTCCCCAAATTAAAGCTTGTCGAGCCTCTTTTAGAGAAAGTTCAATGTAACCCTCTTCATTTTTGACTCCGACAACCTTAGAAGTCACTTCATCACCAACGTGAATTTTTCTAATAATATCTCGAGTAATGATATATTCTCGACCATAAATAATTCCCGTTCCAAAAGGTGGTAAATTTATGTAAATAGCCGATTTATCGATTGAGATTACAGTTCCTTCAATTAAATCTCCAACCGATGGAGGATTTTGAATCTCCGAAATCTTCTTTTCCATTAAAACACTTTCGTCTCCAGTTTGAATTAAATCTGTCATTTTGATTGAAAGACAGTAGGGCTGTGCGAATTAACTTTCAGAACAAAACACAGATTTACTACTATCTTTAGGATTAATAAAAGACAATGGAAATATTATACATATATTGGAGTTTTTGTTAAGTTTTTAAATTTTATTAATCCTTTACTAAAATGATCAAACGATTTATACTTCTATTTAATTATGATTATTACCTATCAAGGAGTTGAGGCGATTAAGATTCAACATGGTGACACCACAGTGGCTTTTAATCCGCCATCTAAAAAATCAGCTTTTAATGGAACTAGTTTCGGTGCTGATATTGTCTTAATTACTGCCAACCATGAAGATTTGAATGGTTCTGAAATGGCCTCTCGCAACGATAAGGAAGCTTTTGTTATTGACGGACCGGGAGAATATGAAGTTAACAACTTCTTTATTAGAGGGTTTGGTTCGAAAACAAAATATGGAGGAAAAGAAAGAATCAATACCATTTATACTATTACGATTGATAATATAAATATTGCTTATCTTGGAGCCTTAGGTGAAACAGAATTGAGCAGTGAAGCAAAAGAAGAATTGGGTATTGCTGACATTTTATTTGTCCCAATTGGAAACGAAGGAACTTTAAATTCAGAAGAAGCCTATAAAGTAGCAGTTAAAATTGAACCGGCAATTATTATTCCAATTCATTATGGAAAAGTTGGAGAGAAGGAGGCTTTAAAAAAGTTTTTGAAAGAGGGTGGTCAGGAAGATATTAAACCGATAGAAAAACTAACGATTAAAAAGAAAGATTTAATTGGTAAGGAAGGAGAGATTGTCGTTTTAAAATCTTAATATTTTTTTATGACTTCATTAAAAGTCTGGGTGCAAAATATTCAAAATAAA
The DNA here is from genome assembly GCA_964615685.1 of uncultured Candidatus Saccharibacteria bacterium. GTDB lineage: Bacteria > Patescibacteriota > Minisyncoccia > Phycocordibacterales > JAACPR01 > CAZTQC01. Next base: position 5,814 of record CAZTQC010000015.1, on the reverse strand, counting down.
ACCGAGAAGCAGAAAAAAATTTTTGCTTTTGCCCTCTCGCTTGGTATTACAGCCGGTATTGCTTTTATTTGGATGTTAAATTTTCTCACGGTTGGACCAATTTCAAACAAAATCGTTCAAACAAATTCAAGCTCAAAAAATAAAGCTGTTATTGTAGAAAGTGCTAAAGAATTTTTTAAATCAGTAACCAGATTTGGTAAAGAAGAATATCGTTTAGAATAAAATTTCTTTATTAGTAAAGTTTTTTATGCTAGAATAAGATATCTAAATTAAAAAGAAATACAAGAAAATGTCCGAAAAGAAGAAACCAGAAAACGAAAATCCTCCCAAAAAAGATGAAGAAATTGTGGCCAACCGAGTGATTGATGCGCCGATTAGTGAGGAAATGAAAAAATCATATCTTGATTATGCCATGTCTGTCATAACAGACCGGGCACTTTCCGATGTTAGAGATGGTTTAAAGCCAGTTCATCGTAGAATTCTTTTTTCAATGTATCGAGCCGGTCTTGGTCCATTGTCCAGATTTAAAAAATCAGCAACTGTCGTCGGAGATGTGATCGGACATTATCATCCACATGGTGATGTCGCTGTTTATGATTCAATGGTTAAAATGGCTCAAGAATTTACGATGAGATATCCGTTGGTGTTGGGACAGGGTAACTTTGGTTCAATTGATGGCGATCCTCCAGCGGCTTATCGATATACAGAATCAAAGATGACAAAATTATCTGAGGAATATTTAAAAGACATTGACCGTGACACAGTTGATTTCCGTCCTAACTTTGATTCAACCAAAAAAGAACCGGTTGTCTTACCGGCCGTGGTACCCAATTTACTTTTAAATGGTACCCTAGGAATTGCTGTTGGAATGGCTTCAAATATTCCTCCTCACAATCTTCGAGAAATAGTCCAAGCCACTTCTTATTTGATCGATAACCCCAAAGCCTCAACTGAAGAACTTTTGGATTTCGTCAAAGGTCCTGATTTTCCAATCGGGGGAATTATTTTTAACGAAAAAGATATTCGTACCGCTTATGCCAATGGTCGCGGTGGAGTAATTTGTCGTGGGGAAGCCGAAATTGTTGAGGAAAAATCAGGTTCATATCAAATCATAATTTCTTCAATTCCATTTCGGGTTAACAAAGCTGATCTTCTAAGTAAAATTGCAGATCTTTATAGAGAGAAGAAACTTGAAGGCATTAAAGGACTTCGTGACGAGTCAACAGAAGACATTAGAGTGGTCATTGATGTTAAATCAGGCGCTCATCCACAAAATGTTTTAAATTATATTTACAAACACACTCAATTAGAGGAAACTTTTCATTTTAATATGGTGGCCTTGGTTGACGGCGTACCTCAAACCCTCTCTTTGAAAGATATTTTAGAAGAATTTATTAAACATCGAGTGGAGATTGTGACTCGTCGTGCCCAATTTGAATTGAAAAAGGCGGAGGCTCGAGAACACATTTTGCTTGGTCTAAAAAAAGCCTTGGATCATATTGATGAAATCATTAAATTAATTAAAGCATCAAAGGATACTCCCACGGCTCATTTGAATTTGAAAAAACAATTCCGTTTTAGTGATTTGCAAGCTACAGCTATTTTAGAAATGAAGTTGCAAAGATTAGCTGGGCTAGAAAGAAAGAAAATAGAAGACGAATTAATTAGTATTCAAAAATTAATTAAGGAGTTAAAGGAATTTTTGGCCAGCAAAGTGAAAATTTTAAACTTGATTAAAAAGGAATTAGCTGAAATAAATGAAAAATATGGTGATGAAAGAAGAACTAAAATTATTAAACACGGCGTAAAAAATATTTCCATCGAAGACCTTGTGCCGGATGAAGATAGTGTTTTGGTTTTAACTAAAGGTGGTTACATTAAAAGAACAAATCCTGATGAATTTAAACCTCAAAAGAGAGGGGGGGTTGGAGTCATTGATATCAATACTAAAGATGAAGATTTTGTCGACATTTTCCTAAAAGCCTCAACTCATTCCGATTTATTATTTTTCACTGATCGGGGTCGGGCTTTTCAAATCAAAATGTATGAAATTCCCGAAGGAAAAAGATCCACCAAAGGAAAGTCAATTGTAAATTTTATTTCTTTGTCTGATGACGAAAGAGTCACTTCGGTTTTACCAGTTCCAAAATCAACCAAGAAGGGGGATTTTTCAATTTTAATGACAACTCGAGATGGAGTTTCTAAAAAAGTTGATGTTGAAAGTTTTTATGATGTCAGAAAAAGCGGTATTATCGCTATCAAATTACATAAAGAAGATAAACTAATTTCAGTTTCGCTCTTGAATAAAGGAGACGAAGTGATTATCGTGACAAATAATGGTCAATCAATTCGTTTTAAAGAATCTGACATTCGTGAAATGGGACGAGGAGCCTCAGGGGTTCGTTCTATTAAAATGACTAAAGGGGATTTTGTGATAAGAAGTCTTCCTATTAGCCAAGAAAACAAAAAACAAGATTTAATGGTCTTTTCCGAAAATGGTTATGGCAAAAAGACCTCATTAAACGAATATAAAGTTCAAAAAAGAGGAGGATCAGGAATCAAGACGGCAAAAGTCACAGCTAAAATAGGAAAGATTATCTCAGCGGCTATTGTCACAGAAGAAACTGAAGAATTAGTCGCTATGTCTCAAAAGGGTCAAGTTATTCGAGTGAAGATTTCCGAAATTCCTGGACTAGGAAGACAGACCCAAGGGGTGAGAGTGATGAAACTTCGAGAGGGAGATAAAATTGCCTCTTTGGTTTGCTTATAAAATTTTAAAAAATCTCAACTGTGGTAAATTATATTTAAAAGTCAAAATCTTTTGTATAATTTAAATAACTATGTTTTCACAACCAGATAAAAATATTGATCAGTTTCATGTTGATCCCGGAATGTCGGTTGCTGATTTAGGTTCTGGCAGTGGTTTTTATACTATTGCTTTAGCAAAGAAAGTAGGATCCTCAGGAAGGGTCTATTCAATCGATGTTCAAAAAGAACTTTTGAGTAAAATTCAAAATGAAGCCAGAACTCAAGGAGTTCATAACATCAAATTAATTTGGGGAAATTTAAATGCGAAAAGAGGCAGTAACCTCTCAGATAATTTTGTGGATCGAGTTGTTATGGCTAATCTTTTATTTCAAATAGAAGACAAAGATGAGGTGATTGAAGAAGCCCACAGAATTTTAAAACCAAAAGGGAAATTGCTTTTTATTGATTGGAGAGATTCTTTTGGTGGACTAGGACCTCAATCCAAAGATATTGTGAAGCCGGATGTGGCCCGAGTTCTTTTTGAAGAAAATGGTTTTGAGTTTGAAAAAGAAATTATCGCTGGAGATCATCATTACGGTTTTGTTTTAAAGAAAAAATGAAAGAAAAAAATTCACCCTTTAGAATAATATTTTTTGCGATACTAATCGTTTTAATTATTTTAGGTGTTTTTGTTTTTTCTTTACAAAGACAATCTGCCACCCCAGCTGGGGTGGCAGTAGTGATTTGGGGTGATTTAGACGAAAGAATTCTAGACAATTTAGTAGAAAAAATAAACAAAGAAGTGAGAGATAGCGTGAATATAGAATATCAACAAATTCCAAGCGGAGAATTTGAGGATTTGTTGATAGAAAATTTAGCTTCAGGAACCGGACCCGATATGGTTTTGATGTCTGATGATTTATTGATTAAACATGAAAATAAGCTTTTCTTAATCAATTACGATTTTTATCCTCAAAAAGATTACAAAAATACTTTTATTGAAGCCGGGGATATCCTGGTCCGAAAAGATGGTTTGGTTGGCTTACCTTATATTGTAGACCCAATGGTCATGTACTGGAATCGCTCGTTATTAAATTCTGCGGGAATTTCCAAACCGCCAGAGTATTGGGATGAGTTACCAAACATGATTTTAAAGTTAACTAAAAAAGATTCAGCCCTTAATATTCAACGGGCGGGTATTGCTTTAGGTGAATTTAAAAATATCAAGAATGCCAAAGCTATTTTTTTGAGCTTAATAATGCAGGCGGGAAATCCAATTATTTCCTATAATTTTGAGAAAACAGAATCCTTTGGATCACTGGATTTTATCTCAACTTTTGAAGAGAGATTAGGTTATGTTGTTCGACCGGTTGAAACGGCCACCAATTTCTTTACAGAATTTTCTAACCCTAGCAAAAACGTTTATTCTTGGAATCGAGCCCTGCCTAATTCTGAAGACATGTTCTTGGCTGGTGACTTGGCTTTTTACTTTGGATTAGCTAGCGAATATGAAAATATAAGAAAGAAAAATCCCAATTTAAATTTTGATGTGACGATAATGCCCCAATCTCGCCAAAGTAATACAGGCACTGTTTATGGAGATATGATTTTTCTTGGTTTAATTAAAAATTCTCAAAATTTAGGAAATGCTTTTAACACAGCTAAGATTTTAACGAGCCAAAATAACATTAAATTTTTGGCAGAAACTTTGAATTTGCCCCCAGTCAGAAGAGATTTATTAATTGACCAAAATAGCAATGCCGCTCTTCAAACATTTTACTCTTCTGCTTTAATCACCAAGCCTTTTCTTGATCCAGATGTCGAAAAAACTCAGCAGATTTTCACCAATATGATAGAATCATTTGTGTCAGGACGAGAAAGTTTATCAACGACTATTTCGCGAGCCGGCAGTGAAATAAAGAAGCTTTTAGAATAAAAAATGAATTTTTTTAAAAAAAAACAAGGATTAATTACCGCGCAATTAATTTTGCTAGTGATTCCAATGTTTTTTTTATCATTTTTTTTCGTGAATTTAAATTCTGTTATTTTTGTTAATGCTCAAGATTCTGGAGGAACTGTTAACGTTAATCATACTGAGGGCTTAGTCAAATGTCAGAATCCACCGAATTGTACTTTTGAGGAATTGATGTCGACTGCGGATGCTGTAGTTAATTTTATGATTCAATTAGGAGTTGTTCTTATTGCTATCATTTTTGCCTATGCTGGCTGGATTTACATTACTGCTAATGGGGATCAAGGTAAAATTAAACAAGCTCATCAAATGTTCAGTAAAGCTGCTATAGGATTAATGATTATCTTATTGGCTTTTTTAATTATAGAATTATTAGTATCCAGTTTAGGTTTAGATCCAGATATTATAAAATTAAATAAATAAGATGAGAAAACTTTTCAAGAAGAAAAAATGGTTAAAGATTTGGGTATTTTTTATAACTCTCCCCGTCTTTTTCGTGAGGGCTAACACTGGCGGTCTTGCAGGAAGCGGTGGTTTCGTGATTAACAACCCTATCGGAAGTAAAACAAATAATATTTTATCTTTGGTGGGTGCTGTTTTAGATTTTGTGACTCAAATCGGGGCGATCGTTGTCATCTTGGCTTTAATTTATTCCGGATATCTTTTTGTTAGAGCCGGTGGAGACGAAGGCGCGATTACTAAAGCTAAAAGCATTTTCTTTTATACCGTTATCGGAGGAATTGTTTTGTTGGGAGCCAGAGCTTTGGGTATTATTATTTGTCAGACGGCGGTTTCTTTGGGTATGACCAATCCCGGTTGTCCCGCTTTATTTAATTTTTGAAAATTATGAATAACTCCATTTCTTCTCTACTCATTATTTTAATTGGAATCGTAAATGCCCTTATTCCTTTGGTGATTGCCTTGGCTGTTTTACATTTTCTTTTCAATTTGGCAAAATATGGTTTGTCTAAAAGCCCGACAGAAAGAAAAGAAACGCACGGAATAATTATTAATGGTATTATTATCTTGTTTGTAATGGTTTCGGTTTGGGGTTTGGTGAATTTGATTTCTTATTCTTTAAAGTTAGAGATCGA
>CAZTQC010000014.1:0-8596 GCA_964615685.1 uncultured Candidatus Saccharibacteria bacterium | reverse complement strand
AAAAGAAGCATACAATTTTTTGAAAGAAAAATTTGGTTATGTTAACCCTATGCAAACTCCAAAAATTGAAAAAATTATTGTGGGGGTGGGGGTAGGCTCTATAACAGATAAAAATAAGGTCAAAATGATATTTGATAACTTATCTCTAATAACAGGTCAAAAACCCTCTATTCAAAACGCCAAAAAATCAATTGCAACTTTCAAAGTGAGAGAAGGTCAATTATCTGGCTATAAAGTTACTCTGAGAGGAGAAAAAGCCTTAAGTTTCTTCGATAAATTAGTGAATATTGCTTTACCGAGAACAAGGGACTTTCGGGGCCTTTCAAGAGAATCTGTTGATTCAATGGGGAACTTTACTTTAGGTATTAAGGAAAACGCTATTTTTCCAGAAACTTCTGATCAAGATGTCAGAGATTCTTTTGGAATGGGAATTACAATAGTTACAAGCTCAAGCAAACAAGAAGAGACCGTAGCTTTTCTTGAATTTTTAGGATTGCCTTTTAAAAAGGTTTAATGAAAAATAATCAATTGACACAAGGAATTTCAGTTGCTAGTATAGGGAAACGTTTGGAGGAGAGGGATTTATTTTTATAATTTATGGCAAAAAAATCAGTAATAAACAGATCAGAAAAAACCCCGAAATTTAAAAGCCGGGTAGTTCGCAGATGTTTTAAATGCGGCCGAAAGCATGGTTATATGAGAGATTTTGATCTTTGCCGAATTTGTTTTAGGGAATTAGCTAACGAGGGGGAAATCCCAGGAATTAAAAAATCATCATGGTAGGAGATAAAGTATCAAACTTAATAATTGGAATTAAAAATGCTTCTTTAGTTAAAAAAGATAAAACTGAAGTTGTGGCCACAAAAATGAATGAAGCGATTCTTCAACTCTTGGTTGATGAAAACTTCATTGATTCTTTTGAAGTCCGAAGTAAAGATAGAAAGATTTTGGTGAATTTGAAATATGATAAAAATAATAAATCTGCTATTAATGATGTAAAAAGAATCTCAAAGCTTTCTAAAAGGGTTTATGGAGCAGCTAAAGAATTTCATTCAGTAAAGAACGGCCATGGTTTATTGGTCGTTTCAACTCCTCTGGGAATAATTTCAGGTAAAAAAGCTCAAGAGGAAAATGTCGGAGGGGAATTAATGTTTGAAATTTGGTAAATTATTATGTCACGAATAGGAAAAAAACCAGTATCAATAGATGAGAAAACTGAAATTACAATTTCAGATTCTTCTGTGAAAGTTAAAGGACCTTTGGGCGAATTGTCCATGGATTATTTACCTGTAATAGAAATAAAAAAGGAAGAGAACCAAGTTGTTTTGGTTCCTAAGAAAAATGATATTAAAACCAATGCTTTATGGGGAACTTACTCTTCTCTTATATCTAACATGATTCAAGGAGTAACCGAGGGATATAAAAAAATACTTATTATAGAGGGCGTTGGTTATCGAGCCGAAATAAAAAATAACAAAATTGTTTTAAAAGTTGGGTTTTCTCATGAAGTTGAGATTGACATTCCAAATGATTTGAAAGTAGAAATTGAAAAAGAAAAAATAATTATTTCTGGAATTGAAAAACAAAAAGTAGGACAATTAGCTGCGGTCATTCGAAAGACCAAAAAACCAGAACCTTATAAAGGAAAAGGTATCAGATATGAAGATGAGATTATTAGAAGAAAAGAAGGTAAAAAAACAGCTTAAATAAAAAGGTATGTCTAACATCAAAAGAGAAAAAAGAATAATAAGACACAAAAGAGTTCGATCCAAGATTTTTGGTACGGCAAAAAGGCCACGATTAGCTGTTTTTCGATCTAATAAAAATATTACAGCTCAATTAATTAACGATGAAACGGGTGAAACTTTGGGTTATGTTTGGACAAAGAAAATAACGACAGGCAAAACTTTAAAGGAAAAATCTGAGGCTGCTGGTAAAGAAATTGCCGAATTAGCAAAAGTTAAGAAAATTACTGAAGCGGTTTTCGATAAAGGAGGGTTTATTTTTACAGGAAATATAAAAGTTCTTGCTGAAGCGGCACGAAGTGGAGGACTTAAATTTTAATATTATGGAAGATTCAGATAAAAAAATTAACGAAAAAGAAGTGGTCTCAGAACCAGAAGTAGCAAAAAAGAAACCTTTTGTTAAAAAAGAAGGGGCTAATGATGGTGGAGGATTTCAAAAAAATAAAAGAAGAAATACTCGAACTAAACAAAGGGTTAAACAAGAATTTGATCAAAAAATTTTGGATATTCGTCGAGTAACAAGAGTGGCCGCAGGAGGTCGACGTTTCACTTTCAGTGTTTCAATAGTTATTGGTGACAAAAAGGGTAGAGTTGGAATTGGAATTGGTAAGGCTGGTGATACTTCAATGGCTATCGATAAAGCAATTAAAAATGCTAAAAAGAACATGGTGGAGATTAAAAGAACTAAAGAAAACTCAATCGCTCACGATTTAAAGAAAAAATACAATAGTGCTAAAATAATGATGATGCCAGCCAAAGGACGTGGAGTAATTGCCGGAAGTGCTGTTAAAGATGTTATTGAATTAGCTGGTCTAACAGATATTAATACAAAGATTTTGTCAGGAAGTAAAAACAAATTGAATATTGCTAGAGCCACAGTTTCAGCTTTAGAAGATTTAAAGAATTAAAATATCATGCAAATTCACGAATTAAAAAGAGAATATCCAAACAAGAAAAGTATTAAAGTTGGTCGTGGAGGAAAACGCGGTAAAACTTCTGGAAAAGGACACAAAGGCCAAAAAGCTCGAGCAGGTGGTAAACCAAGACCCGAAATTCGGGACATGATTAAAAAGTTGCCCAAATTAAGAGGACGCGGAGTTCATCCTAATAAAGCCTTTAAAAATATCTTTAAGGTGGTTTCAGTTGAAACTTTAGATAAAAATTTTAAAGATAACGAAATTGTTTCTCCTTTAGTTTTGCTTAAAAAAGGTTTAATTAAGAAAGAGTCCGGTAAACTTGTTGGAGTAAAAATTCTAGGAACAGGAGAATTAAAAAAGAAATTAAATATAAAAAATTGTTTAGTTTCAAAAACAGCTGAAGAAAAAATCACTAATTCTGGAGGTAAAATTTTCTAATATGTTTAAAACTTTTTTACAAAAAGTAAGTTTGATTATCAAAGATAAGTTTTTGTTGAAGAAGATTATCTTTATCGCAATTGCTTTAATGATTTTTAGATTATTAGCAACTATTCCAGTTCCTGGAGTTGATGTTTCTGTCCTGGATAAGTTTTTTAATGACAATCAATTTTTAGGCTTACTAAATTTATTTTCTGGTGGTGGGTTATCAGGACTTTCTATTATGATGTTAGGAGTAGGGCCTTACATTACAGGTTCAATCATTATGCAAGTTCTGACTATGATTTCTCCAAAATTAAAGGCTGTTTATCAGGAAGATGGAGAAGCCGGCCGAAGAAAATTTGCCCAATATTCTCGAATGTTAACTGTTCCTTTAGCTATTATTCAAGGACTTAGCTTTTTATTATTGTTACAACAACAAAATGTGTTAGAACCATTGAGTTTGGTTCAAATGATTACAAATATTACAGTAATTACTGCGGGCTCAGTTTTATTGATGTGGATCGGAGAATTAATGACCGAGTTTGGTGTTGGAAATGGCATTTCTCTAATTATCTTTGCTGGAATTGTAGCCGGATTACCAAATTCAATCAGACAAATTTTATTTACTTATGAACCTTCTCAAATTCCAACTTACCTAGCTTTTTTGGTTGTTGGCCTGATTATCGTCGCTGGAGTGGTTATTATTACCGAAGCGGAAAGACCCGTTCCTATTACTTATGCTAAACAAGTTCGTGGAAATAAAACATATGGGGGAACTTCTACATATTTACCTCTTCGACTAAACATGGCAGGAGTAATTCCAATTATCTTTGCTTTATCTATTTTGTTATTACCTAGAATGATATTGAATTTCTTAGTAAATTCTTCAAATCCGATCATCTTATCAATTTCAGATTATATTAATTTATTCCTTACAAATTCTTGGTTATATGGCATAACATATTTTGTCTTGGTATTTTTGTTAACATATTTTTATACAGCGGTAACCTTCGATCCAGAAACAACTTCTAAAAATTTACAAAAATCAGGAGCTTTTATCCCCGGAGTTCGACCCGGTCAATCTACGGCTGAATATTTAGGAAAAGTTTTATCACGGATTACTTTTATTGGAGCACTTTTCCTTGGTTCCATTGCGGTTTTGCCGGTTATAGTTCAAAGTTTGACAGGAATCACTTCTTTAACTATCGGAGGAACAGCTCTTTTAATTGCTGTTTCTGTTGTCATTGACTTAGTTAACAAAATTGACGCACAAGTTTCAATGAGAGAATACTAAGGAGGTTTTGTATTGCTAAAATTTCTAAAAAGATTAGAATAAATCTAATGAATCTAAAAACAATTATCTTTATTGGTCGAAGTGGTTGTGGTAAAGGCTCCCAAATTGAAAGTCTCACTGATTATTTAAAAGAAAATGATGAACGCGAAGTTTTTCATTTAGAATCCGGAGAAAGGTTTCGTTCTTTTATTAAGGAAGATAATTATTCTAGTCAACTTTCTCTTGAGATTTCTGAAGCTGGCTTATTACAGCCGGCCTTTTTATCAACTTGGGCTTGGACAAGTGAATTAATAAATAAAGCCAAATCGAATCAGCATCTTTTAGTTGACGGTACTCCCAGACGACAAATTGAGGCGGAAATTTTAGAATCAGCTTTTGCTTTTTATGGCCGGGAAAAAATTGATGTTATTTACATAAATGTTTCAAAAGAATGGGCGATTGAGAAAATGTTAGCGCGGGGTCGTCAGGATGATAAAGAAATGACTAATATTTTGGCTAGAATGAATTGGTTTGATTCCGATGTCATACCTGTTATTGATTTTTATAAAACTCATCCTTCTCATATTTTTCATGAAATAAACGGTGAACAAACAATTGAGCAGGTTCAAAAAGAAATTTTAAAGTCTTTAGAAAAATAAAAAATGATCAGATTAAAAACAGCTGAAGATATCGAAAAATTAAAAGTAAGTGGTCAAAAATTGGCGGCCGTTTTACAAAAAGTCTCTAAAGAGGTGGCTGTTGGAGTTTCCACCGACTTTTTGAATGATTTAACTTACCAACTGATTAAAGAAGAGGGAGGAACTCCATCTTTTCTAAATTATTCTCCCGCCGGATCCCCCCGACCTTATCCTGCAAGTCTCTGCATTTCGATTAACGAGGAGATTGTTCATGGTATTCCTAATGAGAATCCAAAAATTATTAAAAGTGGCGACCTTGTTACTTTAGATGCCGGTTTGACCTATGACGGATTCATCACAGATCACGCTGTGACGGTTATAGTTGGAGAAGTTGATAAAAGGGTTAAGGAATTAGTTAATCGCACTCTTGAGGCCTTAATGGCCAGTATAAAAGTGGCTAAAGTAGGTAATTCTGTTGGAGACATCGGAGCCGCTATTAGTAAAATTGCCGAAAAGCACCATTTATCAGTGATAGAAAATTTGACTGGGCACGGAGTAGGGTTTGATGTTCATGAAGATCCATATATTCCAAATTATGGTAAAAAAGGAAAAGGAGAAAAATTGGTCGCTGGCATGGTTATTGCGATTGAGCCGATGTTTGGACTAGGATCACCTCAAATTAAGTTGGAAAAAGATGGCTATACTTATTCAACCGCCGATGGTTCTTTATCTGCTCAATTTGAACACACTATTGCTATTACTGATAAAGGTCCTATTATTTTAACTAAATGAAATGTCAAAAATATTTTTAGAAACAGAAAATTTTTTTCAGCAAACCATCGAAGAAATTTCTTTAGAAAGTCCGGAAATAAGTAAATCGATTGATGACTTTTTATTTCGATTAGAACAAAAATACGAACCTGAAGAATTGGCAAATTACGCTTCTTACTATAAAATAAAAGGCCAAGAAGTTCCTGAAGAGACATTATTAGACGAAGATCTGCCAGACGAGGATTCGATTGCTAGATTTTTAGAATCTTTAGGAAAATAAATTAATTTAAAATTAAATGGAAATACAGAAAGAACAAACATTAGTTATTATAAAACCTGACGGCATTCAGAGATCTTTAGTGGGAGAAATCATTAAGAGAATAGAAAGAACGGGAATGAAATTAACAGCAATGAAGATGATGATACCAAATATTGAGGTGGTAAAAAATCATTATTTATCTGACGATGGGTGGTTGGAAAATGTTGGTAAAAAATCAATTGAAGCTTACAAGAAAAAAGGAAAAACTCCACCAACAGATAATCTTAAGGAAGCTGGTGAAAAAGTTTTAGATAGTTTAATAAAATATATGACTTCAGGTCCCGTGGTAGCAATGGTTTGGCAGGGAGCTCATGCCGCCTCTATTGTGAGAAAAATTGTTGGTGGAACAGAACCACTAACTTCAGATGTCGGGACTTTACGGGGTGATTTTGTGATAGATTCGTATGAAATAGCAGACCTTGATGGTCGAGCAGTGAGAAATATCATTCACGCTTCTGGTTCAGCTCAAGAAGCCGAAAAAGAGATTAAATTATGGTTTAATGATTCAGAAGTTCTTAAATATAGATTAATTCAAGAACAGATTCTTTATGATGTTAACTTGGATGGTATTCTAGAATAAACTTAAATTTGTGTATTTCCTTGAGAAGGGTATAATGAATGTTAGGACTACTGAATGATTCTAGATTAAATCAATTATCTGGGGATTTCAACATCATTTAATACCTTGGTATTAAATTGAGAAGACCCACCTAGGAATATCCTAGGCTCATTCATGGTCCTATATAAAAACACGCACCCGAAAGGGTGTGTGTTTTTATATTTTGCTATAATAAAAGCATGACAAATAAAATTTTTTCAAAAACCTTTTTAAAAGAATTTATTCTCATGGCGATTATTGTGGCCCTTCTACATAAATTTGCTTTATCTTTTTCTTTGTATTGGACCTTGAGTTGGTATGATATTATGATGCATTTTCTCGGAGGCTTTTTGGTTGGATTAGGCGCTCTCTTTTTATTTTTTGGTTCGGGTTATATTAAAGCAACTCAAAAAATTCAAGAATCATTTTTAATTTTTCTAATTTTGATTTTTACAGTTTTAGTGATTGGTTTGACTTGGGAATTATGGGAATTATTTGTTGGTTTTACTGATGTTATTAGTGATTTAAATGATACGCTTTTAGATTTAACGATGGATATTTTGGGTTGTATTGCTGTTTTTTTCTATGGTAAAAACAAAATAGGAAATGAAAAGGGGATAGAGATGAATTAAAAAAAATGGAATTACCCATTTCTTTTAATCACTATTTAAATATTTTTTTGATTTATTTAACTTCTTCTACAATCTTTGCGAAAGTCTCGGGTCTCTTTTCTGCTAATTGAGCTAAAATTTTTCTATCGATCTCAATATTTTTACTCTTAAGTAAATTAATGAATTTGCTGTAACTAAGATCAAAATTTCTAATAGCAGCATTGATTTTGATAGTCCAAAGTTGACGAAAGGTTCTTTTTTTATTTCTTCGATCTCTGAAAGCGTAGTTTCCTGCGTGTCGAATAGCCTCATTAGCCAAAGTTTCTTTTTTGCTTCTACCAAATCGATAGCCTTTGACCATTTTCAGCTTATTTTTTCTTGTTTTATTTGAAATTACCCCTCTTTTTACTCTTGTCATGTTTTTATTAAATGTTAGCTAAGAAACGATCAGCACTTTTTTTGCTAATTTCAATTGTTTGAGATCGTTTTTTGTTAAGTTGATCTGTTCGACTTTCTTTGGCGTTGAAATGATTTTGACCAGGTTTTCGAGCAAGAATTTTGCCTTTTTTAGTCATTTTTAATCTTTTTTTATATGATTTATTTGTTTTCATTCTTTTTTATTTCTTTTCTATTATCATCGTCAAACCTTTTGGACTTTTCTTAGGTGGTTCAGCTATTTTATACTCTTCTGGTAAAAGTTTCAAGAGTCTTTCCAATCTTTCTTCTAGAAAACCTTTATCCATATATTTGGTTCTACCTGGTAAAAAAAGATTGATTTTTACTCGATGTCCTTCTAATAACCACTCTGAAGTCTTTTTGGCTTTTATATTAAGGTCATTTCCGTCTGTTCCGATTTTAATTTGGATACTTTTTACCTCAACAATGCTACTTTTTGTTTTGGCTAACTTCTTTTTCTTTTTCTGTTCGTATAAAAACTTACCATAATCCCCGATTTTTGCAACAGGGGGATTGGCGTTGGGAGATATTTCTATTAAATCAGTTCCAGCCTCCTTAGCCGCTAAAAGAGCGTCTTTTAATTTCATAATGCCGAAATTTTCTCCTTCTGGCCCAATGACACGGAGTTCTGAAGCTCGAATTACATCATTAGCTTTAATTTGGGGCTCTTTATTATTTTTATATGTTTTTTTTAATGCCAAGTTATTTTTTAAATATCACCTATTGGTATTAACTATGTCAAGAATTTTAACATCATGCTTGTTATTTTGCAACATTTTTTACTCTTTTTTTTAAAGAAAACAATCATATTGTTAAAATGATTTGTTCTCTTTAAACTAGAAATTGAC
>CAZTQC010000013.1:0-9786 GCA_964615685.1 uncultured Candidatus Saccharibacteria bacterium | reverse complement strand
AGCAGCCGCAGAAGCATCAATCATCTTATTTTTACCTTGAATTTTTTCGGCTTGCATAGAACTCATGAATTCTGGGTGCAAAATCACATCTTTTTCCATGGTTTTTTCAATGACCTCTTTTAAGTCAATAATCTCTCCCATAATCTCATTGTCTTCCATTTTGTAATTTTGAGATTCGCCAATAACTACTTTTTTTATTTTATTTTCATTCAGTATTTTTTTGAGATTCTCTAAAATCTTACTATCATTTTTAATGACAGTATTAGGAAAAGCAATCTTGTTATTTTCATCAGAAATTGCTATCCCAATTCTTTTAGTACCATAATCAATTCCTAAATATTTCATTGGTACAATAGTGCCAAAAAAAAGTTAGAAAGACAAATTTAAAATAATTGATTTATTTGATTATTTTAATAAGAAACGAAGAGTAGAGACAAGTCGAACCTTTTTATATTCAGGGGAACCAGGATCTTTTTCGGTGATTTCAAAAACACCTTGATTTCCTCTGGTTACTCTACCGACTCTTGATCCTGAATTTTTCGCAAATTGAGAAGCTGTTTCTCGAGCATTTTTAATAGCTTCGGCTAACATTTCTGGTTTGATACTATTTAGATCTGAAAATTCAAAAGAGATGTAATTTTGATTCAGAACGACTCCTTTTTTAATTAAAAGTAAAGTTTCGTTCGAAGCCGCTTTGGCGATGTCAACTTTCTCGGTGTAAACCGAAACTTGATTGTTTGAATTATATCTAAATTTAGCTTCTTTGTATGTGTCTTGATAAATATTGACAGAAGCCACATTAATTTCTGAAGAATCAAAACCTTTATCTATTAAGAAATTTTTGATTTCTGTAATATTTCTATCAATTTCTGCATAAAGACCATCGATGTCATTCGATTTGACCTCAAAACTCAAGGACCAAATAGCAGTATCGGCTTTAACAATTTTTTCCGACAATCCTTTCACTTCAGCGTAAGACCCTTGCTTTGAAAAGTCTCTCGCTGATACAAAAAATACCAGAGAGAAAATAATAACTGCGGCGCCGATAATAAAGATATTATTATTTTTTATTTTTTCCATTTTAAAATTATAGCACGTAATCAATTTAAAATTCCATTTGAGTTTTCCCCTTTCCAACAACCAAAGCCAAATATTAAAACTACAGCTAAAACAATACCCAATAATGAGGCTCCGGGAGCATCGTCTGTTTCTCCAACATAAAAACCAAAAACAATAAGCGCGGTGCCACAAATAGTCACAAGCCACCCTTGCCATCTCACTGGCACCCAACCCCAACCAATAATTTTTTGTTTAAACCAATATCCTTCGGGATTGTCTTTGTAATATGTAATAATTTTTTGAATCCAATTCATGTTGATTTTATTGAAAGATAATATGTAAATAAAATTGTGCTGTTCATGTTAGTTATGTATAATAATTTTTGAACAACTTTTCTACTTAAAGTTAAAGTTTACTCTTTTTAGTGAAGAAATTATAACATTATCATTAATCTTTTAAAAAATATGAAAACTTTTTCGTGTTCACAAATTACTTATTGGATTGGTAAAATATTACTTCTTGGAACCGTGCTCTATTTTGGTTATAAAGGAATCTTTAATCCAGAAATGTTTGTTCGATTAATTCCCGCTTGGGCTCCGGCTATTTTTTCTGCCACCACCATGGTGATTATTCACGGCATAATTATGTCTATAACAGCAATTCTTGTTTTTTTCAACAAAGGAGGAAGATGGGCTTACTTCATTCTTCTTTTAATGATTGTTGCGGTTCTCTTAAGTGTTAGAGGTATGACTTTATATCGTGATTTGGCGATATTCGGCGGTCTCTTAATTCTTGGTCAAAATCATTTCAACAAGAAAACTGTTTGAAAAAAATTATGAAACATATGTATCTTTCTGAGAAAGATCTTCGAAAAAAGTCGTCTGGGTATTAGAACTTTTATAAAGTTCTGAAACCATTTTAGATTTGTGAAATAAATTAGAATTATCTAAAAACGAAGCAATTGTTTCCGCGTCTCGCATGGCATTGTAAAGAGAAACACTGGCACCCGGTGAAGGAGTCATGTTAAATATGGCTTTTTGACCAATAATTTTTCCTTCCCCAAGAATTAGTTCTCGAGTTCTAGTATCCACACGTTGAAGACGCATACCACCATACCCTCGAGCGTAACGCATATCAAAAATTGAGACCTTCGGTACTATTTTACGAACATTTCGAATAAACATTATTTTTCCAATAATCGGTAATTCGTAAAGCATATTTTTAAGTAGGTAAAAAAAACGAATTGGATCAAGTAAAATCATAATAAAACTTAGCCAGGTTTGGGGTCGTTCTAAGCCAGAAGATTTAATAAAATCCCACATTGTTCGTATATTACGAGCTTCAAGGGCTGGATAAAAACGAGCTGTTGGTCCCCAACGGGTTTCTTTTTTTTCACTTTTCACATCAGGATCACCGTGTACTGCGGCAAAAGGTAATTTAGGATTTTGCACGGTATAAACTTTACTGTGCAAAATTTTTTGAGAAAAATAAAAACTACCCGCAATTGGAATCAGGGAGAATTCTTTTCCGTAACCAAGTTGTTGAGCTAAAAGTAAACTATAAGAATCAGCATCAACTACCAATGCTCGAGCAGTTAAAATTTGTCCGGTTTGAGTTGTGATCTTATATCCATCTTTTATATGTTCGAGATGTTTAACTGTTTGAGAGAAAAATAAATCAATATCTGGACGTATTTTCTTCGCATGATTAACAAATTGTTCTGAGAGACACTCAAAATCAACTGCGTAACCTTTGGTTGTGTAAAGGGCTATAAGAGGAATATCTTCCTTACGACCTTCGATAATCGCCGGCTCTATTCTTCGAAGTTCTTCTCGTTCAAGTTTTTGTAAGTATGGAAAAATAACTTTAAGATCTTCATACCTCTTTTTGAGTGTGGTCACTTCTTTTTCTCCCACACCAAGAACCATTTTAGTCGTGGGAAATAAAAATCGCGAACGTTCCTTTATTGAAAGAGTTTGGGCATAATGAACGATCATCATTGCTGCCGGATACACTTGTTGAACTTTTTCTAAAGAATAATTAGTTTCAATATCACCAACATGAAGAGTTTGACTATTATTAGAAGCTTTTGAATTCACTTGGCCCGGTCGTTCATATTTTTCTATCAAAGCAATACTTTCAATAGAGCTATATTGAGCAAGTGTATACAACAAAGCCGAACCACTGGCTCCTGCGCCGACAATGATGACATCATATAAAGTATTAGAGCTTTGTTTTTTTGATTGGTACACAAAATGTTTATACATAACCGTTTGGTTATATTAATTACTAACACAACTAAGATACCTGCGGATATGCTTTTTTCTATTAGTTTACTTTCAAGTTAGAATTCAAGTCAAGACGAATTCCAACAACGCCGTATTTCTGCTCGTCTTCTTCAGAATAGAATTGTTTTATTTGTGTCAGGAGAAAATCACGGCCCTCTTCTCCGAAAAGAGATGGCTCATGGTCAGCAAAAAGTTCTTTAAAAGTTTGGTAGCGCAATAATCCTTTCACTGTAGTAGTTACACTATTTTCTGGATTATCATTTTCACTGAAAACAATCTGGTCGCCAATCGCAATCTGTTGGCGCTTCTCATCAAAAAGACGAGATTCGATCACTTTCTTTCCCGTGGCTATGTTGTTGTATGGCTCTGTTGCCAGTTTCATTTGGTGCTGCATGTTAGTAAATTATTTATATCGTAAAATTGTTTAATAAACAAAATATCGTCAATTTGTAATACAGTAAAAGGGTGTTCGAGATTCGAACTAAAAATACGTTGTAAATTATAGGTTTTAGCATAGGTCCGATACTAAAACCATTGGCGGAGAGAGAGGGATTCGAACCCTCGATGCCCTTTCGGACATTCTGGTTTTCAAGACCAGTGCAATCAACCACTCTGCCATCTCTCCAATTACTAGACTTTTATAGTAATGCCAGAATACTAACGAAATTTTAATGAAAAATCAATGAAAAAAATAAAGCCACCAAAAGATAATGGAATGTTTTTCTTTATTGTTTTTTTATTAAAATCTTAGAATTAAATTTAATAAATTATCTCGACAAAATTGACTATTAGCGAGATAATAAAAATCAAATGGATAATCCCCAAAAGATAAGGTGGCAGGCCCTAGAATACATCGAATCAGAAAAAAGTTCTGATTGGTTCTGGATCGTTGGAATTGTTGTTGTTGGTATAGCAGTTTTAGCAATTTATTTCAATAATTTATTATTAGCTCTTTTAATTTTAATTGGTACTTTTGCTATTTTTATTCAATCAAATATTGAACCTGATTTGAAAATGTTTGAACTTAATAGAAAAGGAGTTATTTCCGGAAAAAAGATTTACACTTTCTCTTCATTAGAATCTTTTTGGGTGATTGATGAAGATGATTGGGATCGAGATCGGATTTTGATTAAATCTAAAAAACTTTTTATGCCTTTAATTGTTTTACCACTTGGAGAAAACGCTAATCCAAATGAAGTTCGAGATTTTTTGTTGAATTTTCTTCCAGAAGAAGAAATGCAGGAACCGGCTTTGCAACTTATTTTAAATAGGTTAGGCTTTTAAAGTTGAGCTCTAAGCTCCCGTAGTTCAATGGATAGAATACAAGTTTGCGGAACTTGAGATCCAGGTTCGACTCCTGGCGGGAGCACCAGTTAGAGAGATGACCGAGAGGGGTCGTTATTGGTTTTTCCTTGTTTCAAATTTTAGACTTATCATCAAAGATGTTTTAGGTACGAACATTTGGCAGGTAATTAAACAATTCACAGTGATCAATTTGGGACTTTAGTCGAGAATCAAAACTACCCACTGAAGCGGGTAACATTTTATTTTACCCAGCCCAATAATTATTTACAAAAAGGATAATATTTAGGGCTAACAGAAGACATGAAGTTAGTGCAATTCCAAATCGTGCAGAGGTATTTTTTATTTGAGCAAAGAAAATAAAGATAGGAAACAAAGGAAGAATATACCGACCTATGCTCATAAGTGTTCCAGTGCTTAACGCAACAAAGATTGTGATAAGCATATATAGACCATAAGATGCTCTTATTTTAAATAGTATAAAGAGTGAAATAATTATAGCTGTAATTACGTAAAAGAGATCTAGAGAAAGATTTATAATTGCGGAATTAGTTATTACAGAAAAATGATCAGGATTTAATTTAAACGATCTACCAAACCAGCTCTGCGCTTGAAAAAAAAGAAAGAAATCACCAAATCTGAAATAATGATAGGAAAAGAATAATACTGGACCTAGTGGTATTAGTAAAAAAGAAAGGGATTTGGTGCTAAATATTTTTTTAATTCCATTTTGCTTATAGAATTCCCAAGCAAGAGGGATAAAAAGTAATATTCCTGTTACTCTCGTAAGAGAAGCAAAAAGTGCAAAACCGTTTCCTATTAAAAATTTATTTTGTCTTGCATAATAAAAGGAAGCGATAGAAAGGAATATAAAGAGAGATTCTGTGTAAACTGAATTTAAGAAAAATGAAGTTGGGAAGATTAGAAAAAAAGATATTACAAGGTACGGATCAGTATCCGGATGAAATTTTCTAAGTAATTTGTAAAAATAAGAAAGTGCTAAAAATAGAAAAAATATACTTAATATCCATCCAGAAAGATCAACACTAAGACTTGTTATTGTTGAAAAAATCTTAATAAGAATTGGATAAAGGGGGAAGAATGGTACATTTGAAATTTCTTGGGGAGATTTATAAAAATATCCTTCTTTCGCAATATTTGTATACCAAACTCCATCCCAATGGTTTCTAATGGTAACTAGATCCCATCCTTGCTCTTGAAAAAAACGATCAGAATCAATCCAAGAATAAGCTGTATCAGTATTCAAATTTAGTCGGTTAACAGAGGCTATTGCAAATACATTTACAATAAACAACCAGACTATAAAAATAATAGCAACTTTTTTCACCTTTGTATTTTAACCTATCTATAGTAAAATATGAAGTTATAAAATCTCACCATAAATAATCTAAGGTGGCAAAATCAATTTGAATGAAAAATATACACCTACTCATAAAAGAATCCCTGCCATTTTTAAAGTATTGCGCCGTAGGAGTATTAGGAACTCTTATTGATCTTGTTACTGTCTTTCTACTCGTTGAGTTTATAGTGCTTAATCCTATAGTTGCCGCAATTGTAGGATTTTTATTTGCTGTCACAAATAATTTTTTCTTTAATAAAAATTGGACTTTTAAAAACACGTCATCTTTTCATGGGGTTCTATATCTGAGATTCTTTTTGGTTTCAAGCGTTGGTCTACTTATTACATCTTTGTTGATGTATGTGTTCTGGAGTATTTTGGGTATTTATTATTTACTTGCTAAAATTCTTATCTCTGGGATTGTTTTGACTTGGAATTTTTTGGCAAATAAATTTTGGACATTTCACATTAAAGAGCACGGTGTAATTGTTCCAGAAAAGTTTGATTTTGAACTTTCAATTATCATACCCGCATATAATGAAGAAAAAAGAATAATAAAAACCATTCAATCAATTGATGAGTATTTAAATTCTAAAAATATTCACGCTGAGATTATTGTAGTAGATGATGGTAGTAAGGATAATACGATAAGTGTTGTACAATCATTAGTTTTTTCAATCCCTAATTTAAAAATTGTTTCATATAAGAAGAACAAAGGAAAGGGTTATGCTGTAGCCAAGGGAGTATTTGAAAGTTTGGGTCAATATATTTTATTTACAGACGCAGATAATTCTACCAACATCAGTAACTATCCAAATTTAAAGGAGGTGATTGATAAAAATGAAGTAGTAATAGGTTCTCGTTATTTAAAGAAGAGTGATATCGTAAAAAAACAATCTAATTTAAGAGTTTTGATTAGTAGAATTGGAAATTTCTTTATACGTGCCTTTATCATTGATGGAATAATCGACACACAGTGTGGATTTAAACTTTTAAAACACAAAGTGGCAAAGGAGATTTTTTGCAGACAAAAAATCTATCGTTTTGGCTTTGATATAGAAATGCTTGTAATTGCAAAAAGTTTAGATTATTCAGTTATTGAAGTTCCTGTTGTTTGGGCTGATGTTTTGGGAAGTAGGTTCTCGCCTGTGAAGGATTCCATAAGAGTATTTATTGATATTGTTCGAATTAAAATTAACTTATGGATTGGTAAATATGTATGATTTCATTCAGAAGTATTTTTTAATACTTTCCACTCAGTAATTACTTTATTTAACAAAACTATTATCTAATATTTAATTTTCTTTCCTTCAAAAAAACTTTACTCCTCAAACAACTTAGTAATTCTCTTTTCTCCTCAATCTTCCCATCTCTCAAAATATACTTCGCATAATTTCTAATATCTATATCAGTCGTCTCTAATTCATTTTTATCTCCCAGAAGCGAGGACTGAAACCTCTTTATTCTCTGCACTTCTTCCTTGATTTTCTCTTTCATCGCAATCTCGTCCAGCTTGATCGTATCCATGAGACTGGTCAATTGCTCAATCAACACTTCTTCTCGTACAATAGGATTCTTGCATTTGGGATCATTGTGCTTGGTGCACATGTAGTAGACATACCTGCTCACATCTCCATTTTTCAACTTCTTAAACTTCTCATCTGCTGTAATCCCAGAACCACATATTCCGCAAGTCATCATTCTTGTGAAGGCGAACTCCTTATCTACTTTATTGATTACATGATTCGCAATGTTTTCCTGAACCATATCAAATAATTCTTTTGTGATCAGTGGATTATGTATTCCTTTAAACCATTGATTGCTCTTCTTGGGATACTCGAACATTCCATAATAGAAGGTGTTGCGAAGAAGAATATATACATTGCTCAGTGTCAGGTGCTTTCCGTTCTTGGTCTTGAAATTCCTGTCCTTGAGCCATTGATACAGTTGTCTTCCTGAATACTTTTCGTATGCGACCTTCTCGAACATTTTCTTTATCATTGGCGCTCTATGCACATCTGTCTCAACATGACACCTCTTATCTACATTCTTTGAATTAAGATATCCTGTCGGGGCAGTACAGGGCCACAGACCCATTTCACATCGAGCCCTCAGTCCTCGCTTCACATTGATTACCTTGTTGTCATTCTCAAGCTTCGCCTGACTGCCGAGTATCATCAGGAGGAACTTCTCATTTGGACTATTGGTGAACCGTTGCCCGTATGTCCTGATATCAATGAGCTTCCCTTGGTCCATAAGATCTACGATTCTTCCAAGGTCTCCTGCATTTCTTGAAATTCTATCTGGTGCCCATGTCAGTATTCCATTGTATTTGTCTTGCTTTATCTCTTCCACAATCTCATTGAATATTGGTCTTTGATTTGCCTCCTTTGCCGAATGAGATTCTTTTTTTGTTTCCACTATTTCTAAATTCTCTTTCTCTGCAATTTGAAGCATTTCTCTAATCTGGCTATCTATTGAGAGTATCTGTGCTTCTTCTGATTCGGTACTCTTTCTTGCATACAGCACATATCTTGTTCTTACTTCATTTTGCATATTATATTAATGACACACTGGTGGGGAATGCTAAGCTTTGCAGAGCTTGAAAAGAGTAGTGTGGTAGTGGCTAAGACTTTACAAAATAGAACTGTTGTGTATATAATAGTTCATATGAAAACAACCTTACATACAAAAATTGATAAAGACGTGAAAGAAAGAGCTCAATCACTTGCTAATGAGCTTGGTATTCCTATTTCAACTATTATTAATTCACAACTCCGTGAGTTTGTTCGAAGTGGAACTTTTCAGGTGGCAAGAGAACCACAACTAAAAGAATCTGTTTGGAAAGAAATATTAAAAGCAAGTAAGGATGCAAAAGAAGGGAAAAATATTTCTCCAGAATTTACTAATGTTGAAGATGCAAAAAGATGGTTAAATAGTAAAGATAAAAAATGGTCGTAAGTTTTGGTAAAAATTTCTATAAAGATTACGAAAAACTTTCAAAGAAAAGACAGGAGCAATTTTGGGATAGAGTAGAACTATTTAAAGAAGATCAAAATAATCCTCAACTAAATAATCATAAATTGCATGGGCCATATAACGGATATTATAGTATTAACATTTCTGGAGACGTGAGAGCTGTTTACGAGGTTATATCTCAAAATAAGGTTTTATTTATTAAAATCGGAACGCATAGTCAACTATACTAAATTGGAAAATGACATTTTGCTGTCGCAAAATACTGTAATAAGTGTCACTTTTGTCGCTTTTTGATTGTTAGAAAATTGGCATTTGTTGGCATTTGAGACACGGCTAAATATCCACGAGGAGTGTCTCATTTGTCGCATTTACAAAGAAACGAGAGGGGTCGAAATCTAAATTATTGAAATACTCAAAAAGCCTTACTGGGTTTGGTGGGGAAAAGTTCGAGAGCGAGGTGGAGCACCTTTTTATTGAAACATTAATAATAACAACAGAAATTATTTTTTTAAAACTCTTTTAATTGTTCGATTAATTTTAGCTTTATTGCGAGCGGCCGTATTTTTCTTCAAAGTGTTCATTTTTAAAGCTTTATCAATAGCTTTGTAAACAGACGGTAGTAATTTATTAGCTTCTTCTGGCTTATTTTCTAATAATAATTTTTCAATTTTCTTTTCAATTGTCTTAATAGATTTTTTACGTCTAGTATTATAAACTTTCTTTTTTACAGAAGCTCTAATTTCTTTTTTTGCTGAATCTTTTATTGCCATAATTTGATTTCGTTACTTTAGCAAATGT
>CAZTQC010000012.1:0-10390 GCA_964615685.1 uncultured Candidatus Saccharibacteria bacterium | reverse complement strand
ATAAAGAGTCAAAAATATTTTGATAATAATTTTCTGTGATGACCTTTATTTCTGCTTTTAATTTATCAAGATCCAAAAGCTTATCTTTTTCTCCTTCTTGCCAAAAAATAATTCCGAACAATTCTTTCTCTGCCGTCAGAAAATCATTGGCATCAATTGAAAATGAAATTTTATTTTCCAATATTCTTTCAAATTCTTTGGGATTTTTTTCTTGCTTTATTTCATACGATTTAATCTCCTCTCGAATCGAAGCTGGAGTCAAATTTAATTTTTCAGAAGTCATTTCAACAAAATATTCTTGATCTATTTTACTAGCAACATTCGCTAGATATGGAATGAGCTCTTTTGAAGTTCTTTTGCCTAAATATCTTTTATCAATCGTTTCTTTTTTGATTTTTTCAATAATTATTTCGATAATGTGTCGAGAATTTTTAACAATATCTATCCATTGTTTGTCATTTTCTTTCAAAATATCAGCAGGATCTAAGCCACTCGGAATCGGAGCAATTTTTACATCCATTCCCAAAGCGAGGGCCATTTGCCAAGCTTTTTCAGAAGCCTTAAATCCGGCTCGATCTGAGTCATAAGCTATTACCATTTTTTCTGAAATTCGAGCAATTTTCTCAAGTTGCTCTTGAGTTAGAGCCGTCCCCGACGAAGCGACGGTGTTTTTATACCCAGCCTGATGTGACAAAATTAAATCCATTTGACCTTCAACCAAAATTGAAAAATCATTTTTGCGAATACTTCCCTTGGCTCGATCAAAACCATACAAAATTCTGGATTTATCAAACAAAACAGTTTCTGGACTATTCAGATATTTAGCATCGGTTTCTTGACCTTTAAAAATTCGGCCGGAAAAACCAATCGGTCGACCAGATGAATCAAAAATGGGAAACATTATTCGATTTCTGAAACGATCATAAAATTTCCCTCTCTCCCCTTTCTTAATTAAACCGATTTTTTCCAAATCCAGATCGGAATATTTTTTCGATCGAAAAAAAGAAAGTAATTTCTCCCAACCATCCGGCGCATATCCTAATTGCCAATCTTTAATTGTTTTTTCCGTCAATCCTCGATTCATCAAATATTTCAGAACCTCTTGATTTCGAGACAAGCAAACTTGATAAAATGAAACTGAAAGATTAAGAATTTTTCTTAATTTGGTCATTTCATCATTCGGTGAAGAAGAAAAGGAACTTAAAGTTATTCCTGCTCGATCAGCCAAAACTTTTAATGAACCGGAAAAATCAAGGCCTTCGAATTTTTCCACAAAAGTAAAAATATCACCGCTGGCTCCACAACCAAAACAGTAAAAAGTTCCTCTCTCAGGCGACACAATAAAAGAAGGTGTTTTTTCGTTATGAAAAGGACATCTAGCCTTCAAATTTCTACCAGCCTTTTCTAATTTCAAATAATCACTCACCACTTCTTCTATGTTGAGCCTTTCTTTAATTTTTTCAACATCACTCTGGCTCATTTTTTATTTTTTATGATCGATTTTCGTATTCTTCTTGTTTTCTTTCAAAAAACTCATCGGCTTTTTTCTCAATTTCTGCGACAGCTAAATTCTTTTGACTACCAATGAAACCCGTTCCAGCTGGAATTAATCTTCCTAAAATAACATTCTCTTTCAAGCCATTCAGAGAATCTTCAGAACCTCTGACTGCTGAATTGATCAGAACCTTAGCAGTGTGTTGGAAAGAGGCCGCAGACAAGAAACTTTTTCGAGTCAAAGAAACTTCTGTAATACCTAAAATAATTTGTTCGTAAGTCGCCACTTCTTTTCCAGCTTCTAATAATTTTGAATTTTCTCCTTCTATTTCATTTTTATCCACAGTGTCACCAGTTGTGTATTTACTATCACCTCCTAAAATAACTTTTACTCTTGAGAACATTTGTCGAATGATAACCTCGATGTGTTTTCGAGAAACAGATTCTCCTTGTAACTCGTAAATTTTATTAATTTGAGAAATGATGTAATTTTGAGTAACTTCTCTTCCTCCATATTTGAAGAGTTCTGATAAGTCGGCGGAACCGTCAGTAATTAATTGGCCTTTTATCACTGAATCACCTTCCTTTAGTAAAATGGATCGAAGTGGGGGAATGGTATATTCAATCTCTTTATCTTTAGATTTAGATGTTCCTGGATCAGACAAAACAGTTACTATTTTATTTCTTCCATCTTCCTTGATAGAGGAAATTGTTCCATTAGATTTTGAAATTGTGGCAGGGCTTTTGGGTTTTCTTCTTTCAAAGACTTCTTCAACTCTTGGAAGCCCCATTGTAATATCTCCTCCAACAGAAGCAGTACCACCAGCGTGGAAAGTTCTCATGGTTAACTGAGTTCCTGGTTCTCCAATCGCTTGAGCAGCAATTGTTCCCACCGCTTCTCCCACGTCAATAATCTTGTCATTTCCCAGGTCAACTCCATAACAAGCTGAGCAAACTCCGGAACTACTTTGACAAGTTAATGGAGACCTGACGGCAATTGATTTTATTCCAGCTTTTTGAATTCGATCAGCGTCAAGTTTTGAAACTAATTGGCCTTTTTTTAATAAGACTTCTCCGGTTTCGTCTTTTAAGTCTTCGGCCAAAACTCTTCCGCGAATCTTTTTGGCGATAGGAATGCTGATTCCTGAATCACTATCCTCGGAAATTAAAATGGATTTTTTGGTTCCACAATCATGCTCAGAGATGATAATATCTTGAGCTACATCGAAAAGTCTTCGAGTTAGATAACCGGCTTTTGCAGTATTCAAAGCAGTGTCGGCCATACTTTTTCGAGCACCGTGAGTTGAAACGAAATATTCGATTGGAGAGAATCCATCCTTACTACAACCAATAACAGGAGATTCCAATTCTTCACCTCGAGAGTTAACAATCAATCCTTTCATCCCGGCCATGTTTGTTACCTGAGCTAATGATCCTCTTGCTCCAGATTTAATCATGTCATTTAAAGAGCCGTTTGGATCAAGAGTGCCAGGAACTAATTCCTGCAATCGATCTTTTGATTCATACCAAAGAGCAATCACTTTTCTTTTTTTCTCCTCTCTTGATAAAAGTCCGTCTTCATATTGTTCTTGAACAGCTCGAACTTTTTCAGTTGTTTCTTCAATAATTTGGGGTTTTTCTTTAGGAACTCTGATATCGTCCATTCCAAAAGTGATGCCGGATTTGGTTGTATATTCAAATCCGAATTCCTTAATTTTATCTAAAATTGCAGGAGTGCCTTCGATTCCATAAATTTTTAACAAGTCTCGGACAATTTCTGACATTTTTGATTTGTTAATCTCTTCATTTATGTAAGGATAATCTTTTGGTAAAACAGAATTAAAAAGAATTCTTCCAACAGTAGTCTCAATTGGACTTTCAATAAAAGATTCGAGTTTTGTCCCAACTTTTCCTCTAACTTTAATTTTTGATCTTAAATCAATGATGCCATAATCATAAGCGGTAATAGCTGAGTTTGGTCCAGGAAACATTTTTCCTTCATTCAATTCCCCTTCAACAGCTTTAGTCATCCAATATGAACCCAAAAGAATATCTTGACTGGTAGGAGCCACAACAGGATCTCCAGAACCTGGTTTTAGAATATTTTTATCAGCGGCCATGATTTCTCGAGCTTCATATTGAGAAGCCACAGAAAGAGGAACGTGAACGGCCATTTGGTCTCCGTCGAAATCGGCGTTAAAAGCAGAACAAACCAAAGGATGAACTTGAATAGCCATACCTTCAATCAAAATTGGTTGAAAGGCTTGAATACCAAGTCTGTGTAAGGTCGGTGCTCGGTTTAAAAGAACATATTTATCCTTGATCACGTCTTCAATGATTTCCCAAACTTCTGGAATTCCTTCATCGATTAAACGTCCGGCTCCTCGAATATTGTGAGCTAATTCTTTTTTAAGAAGTTCTGAAATAACAAAAGGTCGAAATAATTCTAGAGCCATGTGTTTGGGTAATCCACATTGATTCAATTTCAAAGTTGGTCCAATCACGATCACTGAACGTCCTGAATAATCCACTCTTTTTCCGAGAAGATTTCTTCGGAAAAGACCGTTTTTACCTTTTAAACCATCGGCCAATGACTTCAAAGGTCTTTTTTGAGATTGACTTGAAGGACTTGAGCTGCTTCCGTGTCGAATTGAATTATCAATTAAGGCATCAACTGCCTCTTGCAAAATTCTCTTTTCATTTCTTAAGATTACATCCGGAGCGTCGATATCCATCAATTTTTTTAATCGATTATTTCGATTAATAACCCTTCGATATAAATCGTTAACATCGGAAGTCGCTTGGCGACCGCCATCTAAAGAAACCATCGGTCTCAAAGCTGGAGGAATGATTGGAATATGTTTTAAGAACATCCATTCCGGTCGAATGTTGGCGGCTTTCATTGATTTAAATAAACTCAATCTTTTATTAACTTTTTCTTTGGTAGCAGCCGAAGCGGTTTCTTTTTCTTCTTCAAGCATTTTAATCATGACATCTAAATCAATCTTTTTTAAGATTTCATAGATCGCTTCTGCTCCAATTTCAGCGTCAAATAAGGCTCCATACTTCATTGAATATCGATGGTATTCCACTTCATTGATAACTTTTCCTTCTTGAATAGCATCTATTTCACTTTTTGTTTCTAAGTAAAGTTCTTTTAATTTATCTTTAGTCTTAGAATCTTGAGCAACTTTTACTTTGTTTTTAAATTCAGATTCTAGTTCTTTAACGACTCTTTTTCTTTCATCTTCATTAACTTTAGTGATTAAATAACCAGCAAAGTAAGTAACTTTTTCTGCGTCAGTAGCAGTCATTCCTAGAGCCAGGCTAATTCTTGATGGCATGCTTCTTAAAAACCAAATATGAGCAACTGGTGTCGCCAAAGTGATGTGACCCATTCTTTCTCGACGAACAATTGAGCGAGTTATCTCCACTCCACATTTTTCACAAGTTATTCCCTTGTAACGAATTCCTCGGTATTTTCCACAATAACATTCATAGTCTTTTTCCGGCCCAAAAATTCTTTCATCGAATAAGCCATTTTTTTCTGATCTTTGAGTTCGATAATTTACGGTTTCGGGTCTAGTAACTTCACCGTGTGACCACTCCAAAATTCTTTCCGGAGCAGCTAATTTAATGACAATCTTATCAATTTCTGATTTTTTTCTTTTATAATTTTTCATAATAATTTTTTACTAATGAATGTTAACAATTATTCGTCATCTTCTTCTTCAAAATGTTTCAAATCAATATCAAGAGCCAATCCTCTCATATTTTTTAGAAGAACATCAAAAGAAGCTGGTAAATTAGTTTGAGTAATCGGTTCGCCCTTAACAATAGAATCAAATGCTGCTGATCGACCCAAAATATCATCTGATTTATAAGTCAGCATTTCTCGTAAAATGTGAGCGGCTCCGTGTCCAAGCAAAGCCCAAACCTCCATTTCTCCAAATCTTTGTCCACCATTTTGAGTTTTACCTCCAAGTGGTTGTTGGGTAATTAAAGAGTAAGGACCAATTGAACGCATATGCAATTTGTCTTCCACCATGTGATGAAGTTTTAGTATATACATATAGCCAACAGCGACATCTTGTTTAAACCTTTCTCCAGTTCGACCATCAAACAATTCCATTTTTCCGTCTTCTTGGTAACCGGCTTTTTTTAATTCTTCTCGTATTTCTTCGGCGGTTGCTCCTGCAAAAGCCGGGCAAATAGCTTGATACCCTAATTTTTCCGCTGCTAATCCGAGATGCATTTCTAAGATCTGTCCAAGATTCATACGAGAAGGTACACCAAGCGGAGTCAAAATAATATCAACCGGTTCACCATCTTTAGTGAAAGGCATATCTTCTTCCGGTAAAATTCTGGAAATAACACCCTTGTTTCCGTGACGACCGGCCAACTTGTCCCCCACTGAAATATTTCGAAGTTGGGCAATTTCAATATGAATTCTTTTGAGAATTCCAGAATCTAATTTATTACCATTTTCTCGAGAGAAAATTTTAATTCCAACAACTCGTCCTCTTAATCCACCTTCGGCTCTTTTGGAGCTATCTTTTACTTCTCGAGCTTTTTCGCCAAAGATTGATCTTAAAAGTCTTTCTTCTGGAGTAAGTTGAGTTTCTCCTTTAGGAGTAATTTTCCCTACTAAAATGTCGTCGGGACGAACTTCTGCTCCGATTCGAATGATTCCATCTTCATCTAAATTCTTTAATTTGTTATCGCTAACATTTGGAATATCGGCGGTAGTAATTTCTGGACCAAGTTTTGTATCTCGCACGTTCACCACAATTTCTTCTAAGTGAATTGAGGTTAGACCACTATTTTTTACTAACTTTTCGCTAATGATGATGGCGTCTTCGTAATTAGAACCATACCATGACAAGAAAGCCACTCTTAAATTTTTACCGATTGAAATTTGAGCATTATCTGAAGTAGAACTATCAGCCAAAAGCTCATTCTTTTTAACTTTTTGATCAAGACTCACTACTGGACGATGATGAAAAGAAGTGAAACCGTTGGTTCTTTCAAAATTAATTAAATCGTAAACTTTTCCCTCACCTTTCGAATTTTTAACGGTGATTTTTTTAGCATCAACTTGAGTGACCGTTCCTTCTTCTTCGGCTCGAACAATTCTTTTTGAATAAGTTAAGGCTTTTTCTTCAATTCCGGTGGCCACCAAAGGAGCTTCCGCTTGAAGAAGTGGAGTAGCTTGTTTTTGCATGTTTGAAGCCATCAATGCTCGGCCGGCATCATCATGTTCTAGGAAAGGAACCATAGAGGTGGAGATTGAAAAAGCTTGTTTGGGGACAATGTCCATATAGTGGACTTTTTCTTTTTCAGTCATTTCAGGATGACCATTCACTCTAACGCTAACATATTTATTAATGAATTCGCCTGCTTCATTTAGATCTTCTGTTGAATTAGCGATTTTTTGATCTGATTCCTCTAAAGCATTTAAATAGACGATTTCTTTTGTTACTTTTCCGCTTTCGACTTTTAAATAAGGAGTTTCAATCATACCAAAATCATTAGTTCGAGCATAAAGCGCAAAACGCAAAATCAAACCAATATTTTGACCTTCGGGGGTGTTGATAGGACAAAGACGACCGTAGTGAGAAGGATGGACATCTCGAACATCCAAGCCCGCCCTCTCACGACTTAATCCACCCGGACCAAGAGCAGAGATGGTTCTAAGGTGTTCAATTTCAGTTAACATGTTTTCTTGTTGCATGAACTGAGAAAGTTGATTAGTGGTAAAAAATTCTTTAATTCTAGCCTGCAAAGGTTTAGGAGTGACTAAATTAATTGGCAAAGTGGTGTCAGAATCAATAGTAGACATTCTGTTCTGAACATTTCTTTTCATTTGAGCCATTCCGGTTCTCACTTTTTGTTGCAAAAGTTCCCCCACGAATCGCACTCTTCTTGAGCCAAGATGGTCGATGTCATCAGCTTCGGAATCTGGAGTATGATTTAAATGAATCACGTGTTTAATGATCACGATAAAATCATCAATTGTTAAAGTTCGGTGAGAAAGAGCTTTTTTGTCGGTAGCCAAATTAAATCTTGAATTAAATTTAAAACGACCGACTTCTGATAAATCGTATCTTACTTCTGATAAAATTGAGTCAACAAATTCTCTGGCATTTTCTGGAGTGGCTAAATCTCCGTCTCTTAACCTTTTGTAAACATCTAAATAAGCTTCTTCTAAAGTGTTCGCAGAATCTTTTTTCAAAGTTTTTTGAATAGCCTCCTTTGTCTTATCATCGTCTTTGAATAAAGAGATTATTTTTTCGTCAGACTCTACACCTAAAACTCTCAAAAAAGTAGTGATTGGGAATTTTCGGTTTCGATCAACTCGAACATAAATGACATCTTCAATATCTGTCTCCAATTCAATCCAAGCTCCTCGTGCTGGAATGATTTTGGCCCCGAAAACTTCATGGCCTTTTAAAATTTGGCTAGTAAATAAAATCCCGTAAGAACGGGCTAATTGAGGAACGATAACTCTTTCAACACCATTAATAATAAAGGTGCCGTATTTAGTCATCATTGGAAAATCTGAAAGAAAAATTTCCTGTTCTTTTTCAGAACCGAGAACCTTATTCGTTAACTTAGTAGTAATTTTTAAAGCTGCTTCATAAGTCAAATTATTCTTCTTAGCGTATTTGTCATCATATTTAGGTTTTTCAAAAGAAAAATCTAAAAAGTTTAATTCAAACTTTTTATCTGAATAATCTTTAATTGATGAATATTCTTGAAAAACTTCCTTCAATCCTTCTTCAATTAGCCATTTAAAAGATTTTATTTGTCCTTCAAATAAATCTGGTAAATCTAAAGCTGATTTTTTAAATCGACTAAAATATTTCTTAGGACGCTGTCCAACGCTCTTCATCAATCCACCTTCGGTTGTACTAGTAGACATAATTATATTAATTTTTATTAATTTGCATTTAGAAAAAAGATAGACAAGAATAGATGACCCTCTGACCTGAGAGCCTCTTTTTTATCTTTTATGAACTTTTAACTTAAAATATTTTTCAGCAGCATTTTTGCTGTCAAGTATTAAAACCCACGTGTGAAATATCCCTAACACAATCTCTTATTCACTTGACAAATAATTTAACACAGACCTACTTATTGTGTCAAATCTTATCCACATCTTATTTTGATTTTTTTAATTTCCAGTCTTCAATCTTTTGATGATGACCTTTTAATAAGACCTTTGGCACCTTATAAGACTTATTCTTATATTTAAAAATTTCTGGGCGAGTGTAGACTTCATTCGAAGAAATTCTTCTTTCTTCTAAGGAAAAATCATTTCCTAGAACTCCCGAAACTTGTCTAGAAATAACATCAATCATAATCATTGCTCCTAATTCACCCCCTGTCAAAACATAAGGGCCGACAGAGATTTTTTCCGTTTTAAAAACTTTGTTAACTCGTTCATCAATACCTTCATAACGACCAGAAATAATAATAATGTCTTTGTATTTTTTTGAAATTTCTTCAGCAATTTTATTTTCAAAGTTTTTACCAGCAGGACTGAGAAAAAAAATCTTAACGTTTTTTTTTCTACCTTGAGCTTTAGCAATGGCTCGAATGACCGGTTCGGCCTGAATAACCATACCCGGTCCTCCCCCATATGGTTTTTGATCAATTCTTTTGTTTTTATTTTTGGTAAAATCTCGCGGATTATAAAAACTAACCTTTATTTTTTTATCTTTGATTGCTCTACCGATAATTGATTCTTTTAGATAAGAATCAAAAGAATTTGGAAATAATGTAATTATATGAAAATTCATAAAAGGATAAATTAAATTTAAAACACTCCCCGCTTCATAAAAAATAAAAATATTCTATAAAGTAGGGAGTGTTTTAAAATAAAAAAACTAAATTTTTAAACCATCGATAACCTCATCAACTGATGGTTCTGTCTCATTTTCTGATCTAACATCTTCTGGGGGTTCATTAATTTTTAGATTAACTCGAGCATTATTTTTCATACCAACAACTCTCAGTAAAGTTCTAATTGCCTTAGCGGTATTTCCTTGACGTCCGATAATTTTGCCCATATCATCCTTTCCTACTCCGAGGGTTAACAAGACTCCCATTTCATCAACGGTTCTGTTGATTTTTACATCGCCAGGATTATCAACAAGTGCTTTAACTACATATTCTAGAAATTGATAGTCGAGTTCTGATTCTGTCATTTTGAATTTATTATGTTGAAAAAAGCAGTCCTTTTATATTTATATTTTTTTATAAAACTGCTTTTATAAGTATAAAAGCAAAGAACCCCTAGTGTCAACTCTTTTATTAAAAATTTTTGATCTTTAATTTTCAGGTTCGGCGTTTTCCTTTTTCTCTTCAGTTGGAGCCTCGTCAACAACTTCTTTTTCTTCTGAAATTGATTCTTCTGCTGGTTTTTCCTCAACAGATTCCTCACTCGCGACAACTGGAGTTTCAACGACGGGAGTTTCAGTCGCAACAGGCTCTTCCGTTTTTTCTTTTTCAATAGGAGTTTTTCGAGGAAGAACATTAATTTTTTTACCATCTAGGATCTTCTGGCTAATTAAAAAATTTCTAACTGTGTCTGAAACTTGTGCGCCTTTAGAAATTAATTCTTTAACTCTTTCACCGTTTACTTTTGTAACGTTTTTATCCCGAGCATCATATGATCCTAAAACTTCTAAAAATCTACCGCTTTTAGGTCCATTTTTTGAATCAGTTAAAACAATACGAAAAGTCGGTTCGTTTCGTCTGCCTAATCTTTGTAATCTAATTATTAACATGAGCAAAATGTTAACAGAAGAGTCAAAAAAGGTCAACTTATAAACCTTTATTTCACCAAAATTAAATTTACGTTCTTTTTATCTAAATCAACTTCTTCGAC